>CAVHJW010000043.1:0-12251 GCA_963636335.1 bacterium | reverse complement strand
CCGCCGACATCAAGCGAGCCGTCGGGCATGATGCCGCCCGAGAGGCCGTGGATGGGACGCTCGTCATGATCCGTCTGGAGAACGTCGAGAAGACGCCCCTTCAGGTAGTCGTGCGACACGAGGCGCGGATAGAGGGCGTTGAAGCCATGCGTGCGCCATCGGCCGTAGAACGCTCCAAGTGCGCGTAGGCAGGTGTCGCGCACCGTCTCAACGGTGCCCGCGAACGAATCAAACGCGCCAAGCGATGTTGCACGCGCGGCAATCTCCGCCGGGAACGACTGCCGTCCGACATTAACGCCCACGCCCACGATAATGCGCTCGTCCACGCGCTCGCACAAAATGCCCGCAACCTTCCGCCCGTCTACGTAAACGTCATTCGGCCATTTGAGCATCACGGACACGCCCGCGCCGCGCAACAGAGACTCAACAGCAACAACAACTGAAAGTCCCACGACAAGCGGCAAGGTCGCCACATGCTCAGGCTCAAGCCCCTCAACCGAGAGGACGGCCGACATCATAAGGTTCGTCTTCGGCGGCGAAAGCCACTTATGGTCAAGTCGCCCGCGACCTGCCGTCTGAAAGTCAGCCGTAAAGACATCGCCGTGAACACCCGTGCGCGCGTCAAGGTTCGTTGAGACCGTCTCCTCCTTATGATGAATTTGCCAGAAGGATGCATGTGAAAATTCGCACCCGCAATAATTCTGTCGATAAAGGCCTCGCTCTGCGGCGCGGCGGAGCGAAAGCTTGAATCCCTCGCGCTTCTTGAAGTCCTCTTTCAGAAACATAGGGCCCGATGAGTCCACAACCTCATCGCCCGCGCCGAAAATCATAGACGAGACTTTATGCGGCGAGATTGTGAGCGTTGTCGTCCAGGCATCAAAGCCACCCTTCTTCGCCGCCTCGGCCGTCTTGCGCAGATTATACTTGAAGCAACGCGCACACCGCGCCCCCTTCTCGCGCTCACACTCATAGCCTTCGGCGACCTCTTTGATCCACTCCTCATGATCGTAGTTGAGCGCGACAAGATTGACGCCGTCCGCCTCGGCGAGACGCCGCGCCGCATTAAGGCGGCGCACATACTCCTCCTTTGTATCAATGTTTGAGTTCGCAAAGAAGAGCGTCGTCTCGTGACCTTCCTCTTTCAAGCGCGGCAACGCGCCACTTGCACAAGGACCGCAACAGGTATGAAGAAGAACGCGCATAAAAAACAATCCTCAAAAACTAAAGACAATGAACCCCTGCGTCAACAGGTAGAATGACCCCCGTCACGGCCTCGGCCGAAAGAAGATATAAGACCGCCTCGGCGACATCATCAGCCGTCGCTTGGCGCGTGAGTAGACGTTGCGCGGCCTTCTCATGAACGTTCGTAGGCTTCAGAACCGCGCCAGGCGCGACAGCGTTGACACGCAAGGTCGCGGCGAAATCTCGCGCCGCACGTTGTGTCTCGGTCAAGAGGTCGCGCTTCGTCTGGAGATAATCCGCGCGCGCCGTTGCCTCAGGGCGAAGCGCAAGGGTGTCCAAAATGTTCACGACTGCGCCCACGCCCACCTCGCGCGCGGCCATGAGTGCCATAAGGCGCGTAGGTGCGTGGACGTTGACGGCGCGAAGCGTGGGCACATCACCCGTAAAAAGCGCGGCATTATTGACGAGTGCATCGGGAAGCGCGCCGCCGAGAAGATTGCGCGCCTCCGCAAAGAGTTTGTCAGGGCTCGCTGCCGTTGAAAGATCTGCGAGAATATCCGCACCCGCCTCAACGCGATGCGATGAAACAAGAACGCGCCAACCCGCCGCACGAAGGTGTTCGACAATGGTTGCACCCACACGCGTTGCGCCGCCTGTTACGAGAACGCTTTTCACGTGAACCCCCTCTCCTTCAAAATGCGTTTCACTTGACGCGCAACAGCCATTGAGGGATCAATGACCTCGGCACGACCCTCGCAAACCTTCTCAATGACGGACTTCAAATGAGGGAAATGCGTGCACCCCAACACGATGCGATCGGCGCCCGCCTTCAAAAGCGGCTCAACTTTCGCGCGCACAATCTTCTCAACTTTCGCGCCCGATGTCTCACCGCGCTCAACGAGTTGCACGAATTCATCCGCGACAACCGCGAGAACCGTGACATTTTTCGCAAACCGCGCCTTCGTCTCGTTGTAGAGGCGACCGTGGAAGGTGCCAGCCGTTGCGAGAACGCCGACAACGCCTGTTGTTGATCGGCGCGCGGCGGGCTTCACCGCAGGCTCAATGCCGACAAAGGATGTCGTTGGATAATTCGCGCGCAACGTATCAATCGCCGCCGCCGTCGCCGTGTTGCACGCGACGACGATGACATCACAACCGCGCCGAAGAAGTTCTTCTGTATTCGCAATAGAGAGACGAATTATTTCCTCGGACGGCTTGTTCCCATACGGGCAGTGCGCGGTGTCGGCGAGGTATTCTGTCGGCACATCGGGGCAAATTTCTTTGAATGCCTTGAGGATGCATGTGCCTCCGATGCCACTATCAAAGAAGCCGACTTTCATTCTGCCTCGACCTTTCGTCGCAGAGCCTTGACCTCGGAATGAGCGCGCTTGTCGGCGAGCATCTTCGCTTTTTGGCGGCGCGAGCGACGACGCTTCTGTCGGCGAATCTTCTCGCGCTTTTGTTGGGCTTCGCTCTTTCGATTTTGCTCACGCGCGAGAATCATCTCGGCCAAAGTGCGACGCGCGAGCCAACGATTCGTTTCACGGCTGCGCGTCTCGCCACAGCGAACCGAAAGACCGCTCGGCACGTGTTCAAGGCGAACGACGTTCGAGGTTTTGTTCGTCTTTTGCCCGCCAGGCCCACCACCCAAGATGAAGTGCTCTTCGAGGTCTTCCTCAAAGACGGACGCCTCACGCATGAGCAACTTGATCTTCTCGACTGTCTCGACCGATATCATGATACGCCGCCTTGACCGAAAGATAAAATGCGCCGCGTGTTGTCATGGCCCAAAAACCGAGGTAGAGAAACCCAACGAAAGCAAGCAGGATGAAAAGATTGCCCACCAATGACTCATTCATCGCAAGGATCACACCCATGACGAAAAGAATCAATGAAGGGATGAAAAGAAGAATGAAGAAAAGATCCAAGAGAAACGCCTGAAACTTGAAGCCCTTCATCATACGCGACGACAGGTGAAGACAGTCCAATACCTCGATATCAGGATTTTCGCTCTTGAGATACCACGCCGCGCGATAACGATAAAGCGCAATAAGGCCTGGGATAATAAAGAGAAGCGACCAAAGAAAGATGAAGCTATTCATCACAAAGAAGAGCATAAGCGCGCCGATGGGGCGACGAAAGCCAATGAGGCTCGATGAAAACCACGCCTCCTTCTTCTGGGTGCAGGCCGAGAGCGCAATCGTTGCAAAGCCGAGAAGCGCAATGGCTGTAAAAAGGAGCCAAAGGAACCATTCAAAAGAAGTGGCCACGAACATGGAACGCGTCGCCGCCGCGTTCGGCAAGGAATAAGCAAGACCCTGCTGAGCCGCCGCGTTCGCGTTACGAAGAAACTCGCCCCATGTGATGATGCCGTGCGATTTGTGATAACTTGAAAGGAGTCCATTGGCAAAAGCACCCACACCATTCAAGACAAACGCGCACGCTAAGAGTCGCCAAAACCAACCCCCTTTGAGAGCCATGTGTCCCTCACGCAGAAATTCACGACACGTCTTCATTCTTCCGTTCCTTCTGGTTTCAGCCTCTCCGTGAGATTGACACACTGGACGGGCATCGCCGCCTGAAGAGCAAGCGCGAGCGCAGTAACACCGCCCATTTCTGTTTCGTAATGCCCACGGCACTCCATCTTCATACCGCAATTCTCGGCCGCGATTTTCTCGCCCCAGTTCGCTTCGCCCGTCACGTAGCGCGCACAGCCGAGCCGTTTCGCCTCCTCGGCAAAATCGCCCGCGCCGCCCGAACAGACACCCACCCTCTCGCCATGTGCCTCACCGACGAGGCCGATTATATGGCCGTGGTAATTGAAGGCGGGAACAAGATTCTGAAGCCCGAGCGCGCGTGCGAGCGCGGCATTGTTGCCAAGCGTCGGATGCGCATCAAGAGGCAAGTGACAAGCGTAGATGGCGAGATTCGCCTCAATCGCGGCCTTCACAACCTCATAGACGCCGCCCGTGAGTCGGCGAATGCCCCCACCCCACGAAAGGCCATGATGAACAACAAGAAGTTCCGCATTCGCGCGCACGGCGGCCTCAACGGCGCGGCGCGAGGCATCCACGGCAAAGGCGACAGTCTTGATGCCGCGCCCATCGTCCGTACGCGCAACTTGCAGACCATTATTGGAGACGTCATCCGAGAAATCGGCGACGCGCAAAGTCGTGTCAAGCCACGAGACGATCTCCGCAATCTTCATAGGACGGCAAGTAAAAGCGCGACAAGAACAAGCAGAAAAGCGACAAGACGCTTCCACGTCGGCGCGGTCTTCGGCGTGTCATCATCCTTTAGATTGCGATCTTTTTTAAGAACGCGCAAGACGCCACGAAGGGCAAGCGGGATGCGCCCCTTCGGTGTCGCAAGCGCGGCGGCGACAACAACGAGCGCGAGAACGACGAGCATCCGAGCAATCTGAAGAAACGTCTCTTCTGTCATCGTTCGCCTTTCACGAAAGGGCCGCGAGAATCTCGGGCAACAGTTGCTTCTTGCGCGAAAGAACGCCCGGCATCAAGAACGTTCCCTGATCACCACGGCGATAGGGAAGCGAGCGACGAACTGATTCTAACCCGCGGAAGACGAGTTCAGATGAGCCGCGCACCGGGTCCGTCACCATGAGCGCCATGAAGTCGAGCGCATGCGCAAGCATATGCCGATCAATGGCCGCCGTCAAGTCGCCAAGGTGGCGATGGAAGACCGCCATGTTTGACTCTTCAATCTGCGCGAGAACGAATTTGCGCCCCGCCTCGTTGTAGGTCTTCGCGTCGGAGAGAAGTGCCTGATCTGTCGTCATGGACTGGAGGGCAGAGCCGACGGATGACATGCCAGCCAAAAGCGAGTCGGCCGACTCACCGCAAAGCTTCTCAAGCCACGCGCACATCGCGCGATCCGTATCGGTCGTTGTCGGCGATTGGAAAAAGAGCGTGTCAGAGACAATGCCCGCAATAAGAACGCCCGCGACCTCGCGCGAGGGGCTTTCACCCACGGCGCGGTACATGCGCGCGACGAGCGTGCAGGTCGAGCCAACGACATCTGCGGTGTAGCGAATCGGCTCTTTCGTCGCCGCAAACGCAATGCGGTGATGATCAACGACCTCGGTGACGGGAACCTCATCAAGCCCTGGAATGCCTTGTTCGTTTTCGTTGTGATCAACGAGGATGATGCGAAACGGCGGCTCTTCGGCAAAGGCACGCTTCAAGACCGTTCCCAAGAGTTGCCCCTTCTCGTCCACAACGGGGAAATGGTTGTGTGTGCTTCGAACGGCCGCCGCACGAATGTCGTGAATCGGGTCGGCCTCATTGAGAATATGGACATCGCGATGGAGCGGCGCGCGTGAAGTCGGAATCGTGACATCGCCGCGCGTTAGAAAGAAGTTGATGAGCTTCGCAGGCGAAAGCATGCCACAGAACGAGCCGTCATGCGCACGCACAGGAAGCGATGACTGACCGCTCGCCTCCAACCGCCGCAGGGAGTCAACGAGCGCGTCATCACCATCCAGCATCGGGACGGAGCGGTCAACGAGATGGCGAACACGCACATACACATCTCGTTTGACGCGTGGCGGCACGAGCGCGAAGTGATCAAAGACCCACTTCGCCTTGTCAGGGAGCCGGCCTGCGCAAATGGCCTCAACATCGGCCATCCCCGTGCGCCGCCGCAAGTCGGCGAGCGCAAACGCGCTCATAACCGAGTCGACGTCGGGATTTCGATGGCCGCAGATATACGTCTTCATCGCTTAGCCCGCCGCGCCCGAGACCGTCGAGATGATCTTGATCATCGGCAGGAACATCGCGATAACGATTGTGCCGACGACCACGGCGAGAACGATGATGAGCGCGGGCTCAATGGCCGCCGTCATGCCCGCGACCGCGTTATCAACTTCGTCGTCATAGGTGTTGGCGATACGCGTGAGCATATCGGCAAGCGCACCCGTCTCCTCGCCGACCTCGACCATTGAGACGACCATCGGCGGAAAGACCTTGCACTGCGAGAGGGGCTCAGTCATTGACTCGCCCTCCTTGACGGAGTCATGGACGCGCTGAATCGCATCCGAGAGAACGCGATTCCCCGTCGTGTCGCGCGTAATGACGAGCGACTGCAAAATCGGGACGCCCGAAGAGAGAAGCGTACCGAGCGTGCGCGTAAACTTTGAGACGGCCGAGCGCTGGGCGAGAGTGCCCGTGACGGGCATTCTCAATTTAAGGCCGTCGAGAAAATACGCGCCCTTCTCCGTGCGACCGAGCAGTTTGAACGCAACGATGACGACCGCGAGAGCGGCGAGAATAACGAGGCCGTGCGCCTGCATAAACTTGGAGGCGTTGATCACGAAGACCGTGAGCGCCGGGAGCGTCGCGCCGCCAAGCATATCGTTGAAGACCTGCTCAAACTTCGGAATGACCATCACGAGCAGGAACCACGTAATGCCGATTGCGGCGACGAGGACGACGCACGGGTAAATCATCGCGCCCTTCACCTTGTTCTTGATCTTCTCGGATTTCTCAGCGAACTCCGCAAGACGCCCGAGGACGACTTCAAGGACGCCGCCCGCCTCGCCGGCCTTCACCATGTTGACATAAAGCTTGTCGAAGATCTTCGGGTAGGCTGTGAGCGACTCCGAGAATGTGCCGCCTGCCGCGATATTTTCGCCGATACCGTTCAAGGCCTCCAGCATTTGCGAATCTTTCATCTGGCGCTTCAAGACATCAAGCCCGCGCATCAGCGGAAGACCCGCGTTGACGAGCGTCGCGAGCTGACGCGTAAACTGCGTCAAGACCTTCGTCTTGATGCGCCCGCGCAGAAACTTCGGGAGGCGGATATTGATCTTGATCTCGGCGTTAAGCCCCGTCTTCTTCTTTTCAGTCGGTGCCTTCTTTGGTGCTTTTGTCGGTGTCTTCGCTGGCCCCTTCACCTCGCCGAGCGCCGTTGGCATAAGACCTTGCGCACGCACGGCCGCGATGGCCGAGGCGCGATCGTCCGCCTCCACGGTGCCGCGCTGCTCCGCGCCTGTTGAATCCTTCGCAATATACTGGAATGTCGCCATGGCCGATTGAGCCTCCCCTTCGCTTACTTATCCAACTTATCAGGCTCCGTCGCCGCCTTCTTTGCGTCTGCGACGAGGTCTTCCTTGGGCACGATCACGAAGTCAATTGTCCCATAACCCTCGCCCTCGTAAAGGATACCCACGCCGCCTTTCGGAAGCGCGGTCAGGTCAGAGTAAGCCGCGCCGCCGCGATAAATCGGAATGCCCTTCGACCAGGTCGCGCCATCATCGACTGACGTGCGCAAGAAGAGGTTCGAGCGATTCTCGGCCTTGCAGTTCGTGAAGAGGAGCGCCTTCTTACCATAGCGCATAATCTGCGCGTTGCACCCCGGGTCCAGAAGAATCTTATCATAGGTGGACGACCACGTCATGCCCTTGTCGGACGAGATGTGAATGAGGCGACCCTTTCCACGGTAGTAGTCGCGCGAATTGATCATCCAGCGACCATCCGAAAGTTCAACAACCTTGCACTCATCGCCGTTCTTGACGGGTTTGCCGAACGCCTTCCACGTCTTGCCATGGTCATCGGAGCCGAAGAGCGCGTTGCCATCGCCCACGTGGACGAGCGTATGAAGAAGCGTGCCCGCCTCGTCACTGAGTTGGATGCCCGAGCCAGACGAAATGAAGATGAAGCCACCCTTGTTGCCAGGCTTGCCGAACGGCCACTCCGGGAAGGCAATATCCTTCGTGATGTCGCGCGGTTTCGACCACTTCTTGCCATTATCCTTTGACTCCTGCACATAGAAGCGGTAGATGCCATCATTCGCCGAGACGTGCCACACGTTGTAGAAGAGAAAAATCTTCTTCGCCTTGCGGTCAACGATAAACGACGGGTCAGAGGCCGCCCAACGCTCGCCATCCCCTTCCCACGGCCACGTGAAGCTGTTGACAGGGTTCGTCCACGACTTGCCACCATCGGTTGAACGACGAATCGAAATGTTGATCGGCTGGTTTGAGTTAAGGTCGCCACCATGGTGCGTGCGCGCGTCACACGCCGCAATGAGGTTCCCATTCGGCGCCGTGCAAATGGCGGGGATGCGATAACTCTTAATGCCGTTGTCGCCAGCCTTCCAGAGAGTCTTGACGGGGCTGACTTCAGCGAAGAGAGACGCACCAAGGAGGCAAGCCGCAACGAGGAGAGGAGCCTTATTCATTTTTGTTTTCTCCATAATTTGTTTTAGTGATTCATTATACACTATTTGCCCGAGCCTGTCATTATCGTGGCGAGGTCGGCGTCTGCGGTCGTCGTCGGCTTGATCGCAAACTTCTCGACAAGAACGTTAAGAATGTTCGGCGAGACGAACGCGGGGAGCGTTGGTCCGAGGCGAATGTCCTTGATGCCGAGCGAAAGAAGCGTCAAAAGAATGCAGACAGCTTTCTGCTCGTACCACGACAAGACGAGCGAGAGTGGCAGGTCATTGACGCCGCAACCAAATGCCTCAGCAAGCGCGAGCGCGACCTTCACCGCGCCGTAAGCATCGTTGCACTGGCCCATATCAAGAAGGCGCGGAATGCCGCCGATGTCGCCGAGGTCAAGGTCGTTGAAACGATACTTGCCGCACGCGAGCGTCAAAATCACCGTATCCTTCGGCGCCTTCTTCACAAAGTCCGTGTAGTAGGAGCGGCTCGCACGGAAGCCATCGCATCCGCCGACGAGGAAGAAGTGCTTGATCGCACCCGCCTTCACCGCCTCAATCACCTTCGGCGCGACGCCGAGCACCGTGGCGCGTCCGAAGCCCGTCATGACGCTCGTGCCGCCGTTCATACCCTTGAACGTCGTATCCTCCTTGTAACCGCCAAGCGCGAGCGCGCGCTCAATGACGGGCGTGAAGTCCTTCTCCGCGCCGATATGCGTGACGCCGGGGAAGCGGACATCGCCCGTTGTGAAGACGTTGTCCTTGTAGGACGCCTTCGGCGGCATGAGGCAATTCGTCGTGAAGAGAAACGCGCCTGGGACGCCGTCGAACTCCTTCTGCTGGTTCTGCCACGCCGTGCCGAAGTTTCCCTTCAGGTGTGCGTATTTGCGAAGTTCAGGATAGCCGTGCGCGGGGAGCATCTCGCCGTGCGTGTAGATGTTGACACCACGCCCCTCGGTCTGCTTCAAGAGAAGCTCAAGATCCTTAAGGTCGTGACCCGTCACGACGATGAACGGACCCTTCTCAACCGTCAGCGAGACTGTCGCGGGCGCAGGGTCACCGTAGGTCTTCGTGTTCGCCGTGTCAAGAAGCGCCATGCATGCGAGGTTCGCCTGACCGAACTCCATCAGAAGCGCGAGCAGGTTATCCGCCGAAAGATCTTGTCCAAGCGCGGCAAGACCCTTGTAGAAAAAGGCGTCCACCGTCGCATCGTGATATCCCAAGACCGCCGCGTGTGAGGCGTAGGCCGCCATGCCGCGCATACCGAAGAGGAGAAGCGATTTGAGCGAGCGGATATCCTCGTTCGCCGTCCAGACCTTTTCCATGTCAAACGACGACGCCGCACCGCGAGATTGCCCCGCCGCCTCAATGCGCGCAACGTAGTCCTTCAACTCGGCCTCGTCAAAATCAACATTCGTAATGGTTTTAAAAAGTCCGTCAATGACGAGCGTGTCGAGCGCGGCATCCGCCGGCTTCTCGGGCGTCACGACCTGAGCAAGCGAAACAAGTGCGCCCGTGAGCGTGTCCTGCACAGACGCAGTCGCGGCGTTCTTTCCGCACACGCCGCACGTGCTGCAGCCTTTGCCACCGGCGGTCTGTTCACATTGAAAGCAAAACATTGAATTCGTCATATCGGTTGTCCTTTCATTGTCGACTACACACATTATACCATATCTCAACACACTATTTTCCAGGCACACCCTTCACATCGTCGCAATACTGAACATCAAAGCCGTTTGCCTTGCCGCGAACCTGATTCGCCTTCCAAACGAGGTTTGAGACACTGCGTGCGAAAAGGAGCGGCCCACGTGTCTGCTCAAAGACGTTGTCCTCAACGCGCACATTGCGATGGTAGCGACGGCGCTGGGCGTTTAAGTCCTTCACATTCGGGTCAATCTGGATGACGCCGCGCCCGCTTGCGAGCATGCACTCACGAAAGATGTTGTTGCGAATGACAATGTCAGAGCACGCGCCCGACTCGTACCAATCCCACGCATCGGCCGAGAGATGAACGGCCTGCGCATTGATGTGGTCAAAGAGGTTACCCTCACAAATGACGCGCCCAGGCGTCGTGAAGAGCGTTGCGCGCGGCGAGCAGTAGCGCACAATGTTATTGCGGAAGAGAACCGACGGCTGCCAGTCGGCGTTCTCAACGGCATCGCCCACCTTGAGATCCTCGGGGACAGGGGCGGCGAGCGTCAAATCAACGAGATTGTGCGCAACCATCGTCGCCGACTTAACAACAACCGTTTCCTCGGTTGGCTCCAACGTCCGCGCATGGATGCCACGCAGGTGTTCGCCTGGCAGAAACACCTCAAAGCCCGTTGACTGGCCGTGCTTGTAGCGGCAGCGGATCTCCGTCGGCGACTTCATGGACTCAATTTGTAGGCACGTTGAGTGGACGTTGATCGCGTCGTCCACCATACCCTCAAAGAGGCAGTTCTCAACGACGATCTTGCCGCGGCAGTTTGAGAAATGCGTCGCGTCAGCCTGAAGCGACATAACGCGGCCCGAGTCAGGACGCGCGAACGCGCCCGCTGTCGCATCTTCGGCCTTTTTCGTGCCACGCACGACGACATTTTCAGAACGCTGGGCGATGAAGCCCATCCCCGACGAGGAACGAATGACGCAGTCCTCAAGCTTCGTGTTCTTCGCACGATAGAGATTGACGGCTGGATTGTCGCGCTGGGCATTGCGCATCACGAAGATGTCACCCGCCTGAAGCCCGCCGCGACCGAAGCGGCGCGACCAATCTTCCTCAAAGCGATAAAGACCACCACCTAAGTCTGTCACGCGGCACGAGAACCAAGCATCGCCCTTGTAACCACGATCCTTTCCGTCAAAGGCGTGTAAGATGTACTGCCCCATCTCCTTACCCTCGCAAACCGAGACGATGTGCCCGCCGCCATCAATGCGCATTGGGAATTGCGTGGGGTCGAACGAGATGACGGCCTTACCGCCCTCGTCAAAGCGCACGAAACGACCCTCGGAAAAGTCTGGGCGCGCCCAATCGACGCCAATGCCGCGCAACGTGACGTTCTTTGTGTCTTGCAACTCAATGCCGAGACCATCGCCATGAAAGATGAACTCAGCCTTACCACCTTTGCAAGTCACGGCGAGATTCGTGACACCGAGAATAGGCAAGAAAACGCGACGCGGCAGACGATTGTCGTGGTTCGAGACGTAGAACGACATCGACTTCGGCGAGCGAAAATGGTAGAAGCCAGGCGCGAGTCGAATCTCGCCACTGCCCGCTTTGCGGACGCGCTCAACGGCCGCGAGAAACTCTGCCGTCCGATCGTCTGTGCCTTTGGGTGTCAGCGAAATTTTCGCCTTGGCTGGTGCGCCCTGAGCGAACGGCGCGGCGAGGAGCATTAAGGCGAGAGCGGTGAGCGTCTTTTTCATCATTTTTCTTTCTCCTTGAAAGTTCGGTGCGTTCAAGATGCCCATCTTAGGCGAGAGTTTTCAAGAAATCTTCAGGCGGCGGGACGGGACGAAATGTTTTCGTTGAAACAAAGCAGTGTTGGGTGTAACCCTTGACGAGAATAGTCTCCTCACCCTGACGGCGAACCTCGCATGCAATTTCAAGGCGAACGCCCTTCTGCGATTGAACATACGCGGTCACTTCCAAGAGGTCGTCGTACCGCGCGGGGCTCTTGTAGTCAAGCTCGGCGTGTGTGACGGGGAGCATAAAGCCCTCCTCCTCGCAACGGCGGTAGGTAAAGCCCGTCGCACGCATCAATTCATTGCGCGCCCGCTCAAAGAGCGTCAGGTAGTTCGCATAATAGACAACACCCATTTGGTCGGTGTCGGCATAAGGAACGCGATATTCCATCGTGACTTTCTTCATCGTGTCTCTTATTATACCAAAATAAACGCCCGCGCGT
>CAVHJW010000042.1:0-12305 GCA_963636335.1 bacterium | reverse complement strand
AGGACCTCATGATGAACGCGCCGAACTACGTCACGGAGCAGCAGCTCCGCGAGCTTCACCTCAAGATCCGCGGCACGGGCAGCGAGGTCGAGGCGAACGCCTAAAAGCGCGGCAGTTTCGAAAGAGACTCCACGCGCCCTTCGGGCTCCGAGCGCAGTCGCCACAGGCGGCCGTGCTCGTCTCGGAGGGCGCGAAGCATTGTCTCATTTCGGCGATGGCACGCACAATCGAGGAGATTGGCCGCAAAGGCAATCTCCTTCGCCCAATCGTTGCGATCCGTCCAACGCTCAAGCGTGAGGCGAACACCGCGGCAAATGGCGGAGACTTCATCGAGAACGCTTTGCGTAAGCCCAGGGTGGCGCGAATAACCAACGTCGCCCGCGAGGATATTGAAAAATTCCGATGCGTCCTCGCGCCGCGCCCCACCACAGAGATAGAGCGTGCCGAGTTTCTGTAAAAGCCCGGCGACGGGGAGGTTCATAACCGAGACAAGTTCTTTCTCAAGATCCATGGTCGCCGCCGATGGGCCGACGCTCATCAAACTGCCGCCCAAAATAATGGCGGGCAAGGACACGCAAACGGGGTGCCACGCATAGCCGTCCGAAAGATCGGCCACGAGGAAGCGCGAGGCGGTGCGCGACGCGCGCGCAACCTGCTCCATCGCGCGGCGCATCTCTTCCATGCGACCGCAGAGCGAACGCGCGGCATACGTCTCAACCCACGCGGTCGCGGGATCCGTGCGGAGGCGCGTGAGCGCGGGCGCATCCAGCAAGACAAAGGAGAGACCCTGCATCTCGCAATATGCCGCCAGACGCGGGGGCGCATCACGCCCCTTCGCGTCGTAGAGGAAGAATTCGTTATACGAATAGCGCGCGAGGATGTCGACGAGCTCCTGCATGAGCGCGGCGTTCGGCCGCCGATCCGTCACATCCAAAAGGTAAGCGCGCGCGTCAATCAAGGTGTCAGACCGTCCACTCTTCAGACTTTGCCGTCTGTTCAACGGGCTTTGAGTAGACGTCTGACTCGTCAACGGGTTCTTTCTTCGGCTCGAGCGCATGCTCAAACGTTGGAAGCGGGCGAACGGGCGCATTCTCGCGCAGAACAGCGGGTGCCCCCGTGCCCGTCGTCGCATTCGCGCCCACGAGCGCGGCCGCCGCCGCCTTCTCTTCCTCGCCCGCCGCTTCGCGTGCATCAACGGCCGCGAGAGCCTCGGCATCAACCGCGCCAAGTTTCGTATGTCGTGCAGGAATCGGCTTAAGGAGCGGATCGTCCGGCCCAATGACCGTGCACTTCAATTCTTCCTTGATGTAGGCCTCAATCTCGGGAATCTGGCAGCTCTCAAACTCGTCCGCAAACGAGATTGCGATGCCCGTTGAACCCGCGCGACCCGTGCGGCCAATGCGGTGGACGTAGTCTTCGGCTTCGTAGGGGAAATCAAAGTTAATGACGTATTCAAGCCCCTTCACATCAATGCCGCGGCCTGCAACATCCGTTGCGACGACAATCTTGATCTCGCCCTCACGGAACGCATCAAGCACCTTCAGGCGCTTATTCTGATTGACATCGCCTGAGAGCATCTCAACAGAGACACCGCGCACACGGAGCGACTCGTAGACGTCCTCTGTCGTTGACTTGCGGTTGCAAAAGACAATCGTGCGCGCATCGGGGTGAAGCGCGATGTGGTTGAAGAGGACGGTGAATTTGTCCTTCGCCTGAATGACGTAAACAACCTGCTTGACCGTGTCCGTCGCGTTCGTCTCGCTCTCAACCTCGGCTTTAAACGGCTCTTCCATCCAATTCATCGCAAGGCGCATGACCGTCTCGTTGAGCGTCGCCGAATAGAGCATCGTTGTGCGCTTATTCTTCGGCGGCAAATAACTCATGATGCGGCGGACATCGGGAATAAAGCCCATGTCAAGCATCCGATCGGCCTCGTCGATGACGAGCGTATCAACCTGCGAGAGATTGATAACATGGCTCTTCGTGAAATCAAGGAGACGCCCCGGCGTTGCGACAAGCAAATCAACGGGCGCAGAAAGAACCTCGCGGCGCTGACGATCGTAGTCCATGCCGCCATAGACGGCGAGTGTACGAAGCCCCGTATACTTGCCGATCGCGTCAGCATCCTTGCAAATCTGAATGACGAGTTCGCGCGTCGGCGCAATGACGAGCGCACGCGGCTGACCGCCCGTCTTGGCGCGGTTCTCAGGGCTCCGCAAATAGCGCGTCAAAATTGCGACGAGAAACGCCGCCGTCTTGCCTGAACCCGTCTGCGCCTTGCCCGCAATGTTCTTGCCCGCAAGAGCCTGCTCAAGCGAAAGCGCCTGAATCTCGGTGCAATACTTAAAGCCAAGATCTGCAATGCCGTGCATCACCTCGCTCGGCAAGTCAAAATCGTGAAAGCGCTTCTTGCCCTCCTGCGCCTCAACGATGAACGAAGCGGGATCCCACGCCGCGTGCGCCGCCTTGCGTGCGGCGAGTTCCTCAGCCGAAATCTCGCCACCTGGGCGCATCTCATCGGCCGCCGTGTTGATCGTCGCAGGCCCGCGCGCACGGCCACGGTCACCACGCCGTCCACCACGATCGCCGCCACGCATGCGTCCGCCATCGCGACGACCCTCGCCGCCACGCCCCCCGCGATCCCCGCGCGCCTTCTGCTGTGAGGCGCCTTGCTTCTGCTGCTTTTGCTGCGACGCCTGCCCCGAAGAGCCCTTGTGCTTCTTGTTGCGGCCGCCCTTCGCTTGCTTCTTCGGCCCCTTCACAGACCCACTGCCCGTGAACGCCGAGATAATTTTCTTTAGAAATCCAAATGCCATAATTCCTCCCCTTGAAACGAATATAAGCAAAAACGGCGGCGAGGAGCGCCGCCGTTTCTGCCTCTCGATCAGCGCTTCGAGAACTGGAAGCGCTTGCGAGCGCCGGGCTGGCCGGGTTTCTTGCGCTCCTTCATGCGGCTGTCGCGCGTCATGCAACCAGCCTTCTTGAGCGCCACACGCGTCGCCTCATCGGCCGCGACGAGCGCACGGGCGAGGCCATGACGAATCGCGCCCGCCTGACCCGAAATGCCGCCGCCCTTCGCCTGAACGACAACGTCGACCTTCGACATATCGTAGCCCGAAATCGCGACGGGCTGCTTCAGATAATCACGCAGAGCCTCTGACGGAAGGTAGGTCTCAAGCGCAACGCCGTTGACCGTCCACTTGCCCTTGCCCTCAATGAGGTTCACGCGCGCCGTCGCCGTCTTGCGACGACCCGTACCAGCTGAAATCACCTTAATCGTTGCCATTTTTCTCTCTCCCTCTTTAGAGCTTGATCTCAACCGGCTTCTGAGCGGCGAGCATACCCGCATCGGCCGCGCCCGCGAAGACTTTGACGCGCGTCATCATCTTGCGCGCGATATTGTTCTTCGGAAGCATGCCCCAGACGGCCTCCGTAATCATGCGGTCGGGATGCGTCGCGCGCATCTCGGCGGCCGAGAACTCCTTCAGGCCGTTCCGATAGCCTGAGTAGCGCTGATAGGTCTTCTTTTCTTCCTTCTTGCCCGTGAGCTTGACGAGCGCGGCGTTCGTAACAATCACGAACGCGCCCGCATCCACGGACGGATCGAAGGTCGGGAGATCCTTCGCACGGAGTTTGTTTGCGACGACGACGGCGAGGCGGCCGAGCGGCTGATCCTTCGCGTCGATGATGAACCACGCGCGCTTGTCGCCCGGGTTCGGAGCACGATAGCTCTTCTGCATCTTCTTTTTCTCTTTCCTTTGCGCGGTTTTGTGCCCTTTATCCGGGGTTTTGACCGCAATGACTTGTTTTTACCTCATCGCCACCGGTTAGCCCCCGATGACGAAACTTCCTATCAGTATATCAAAAATGACCGTCTTCTGTCAAATGCCTCACGAGAGCAACTCGTCCAAGTCGGCGGCCGAGAGAGACTCCATCACCTCGGCATCCGTCGTGTCAACCGTTGCCGAGATAATCGCCTGTTTACGGCGTTGAAGCGCGAGAACCTTCTCCTCGATCGTCCCCGAGGCAATCATCTTCATGACGTAGACGGTCTTTTTCTGGCCAATGCGGTGCGCACGGTCGGTCGCCTGATCCTCAACCGCCGGGTTCCACCACGGATCGTAATGCATGACCATGTCAGCCCCCGTCAGGTTAAGCCCCGTGCCGCCCGCGCGAAGCGAAATAAGAAAGACGGGGATCTCCTTCGTGCGGTTGAACTTTTCGCACTGCCCCAAACGATCCTTCGTTGACCCATCAAGGTAGCAGTAGGCGAGCCCCGCGGCTTGCAGACGCTTTTGGAGAAGCGCGAGCATCTTCACAAACTGCGAGAAAACGAGAATGCGGTGCCCCCCTTCAATCGCCTGTTCAAGTTGCTCCATAAACGCATCAATCTTCGCACGCGAGGCGATTTGCCGCAACTTCATGAGGACGGCCAAAATCTCAAACTTTGACTTCTGGAAGCCCTTCTGCCGAATGAGGTCGCCCGCCATCGTGCGCGCATTGCCGAGCGCCTTAACATACTCACGCTCGGACTCTTCGTTCATTGGGCAGTACGACACTTTGACAATCTTACTGGGCAGATCCTTTGCGACCATCTTCTTGAGACGACGCAAAATGAAAGGCGAAATCTTGCGCTTCAATCGCGCCAAGACGCGCTCGGCATCGTCGCCATCTTGAATCGGATCTTCAAAGTTCACCTTAAAGGTCTCGTACTGACCGAGGTAGTCTGGCATCAAGAAGTCAAAGATTGACCAGACATCTGAGACCGAGTTCTCAACAGGCGTTCCTGTGAGGACGAGTCGTTGAACGGCGCGAAGCGCCTTGACCGCCTTTGCATTGCGCGTCTCGCGGTTCTTGATGTGTTGCGCCTCGTCCAAGACAATGACCGAGAAGTCTTCGCCGAGGTAAGCCGTCTCAAAGTCGCGCTGCAAGAGCGCGTACGATGTGATCACGATGTCGGCCGACTTAATCTTTTTGAAACGGCGTGTGCGCTCGGGGCCCGAGAGAACGAGCGTCCGTAAAGCCGGCGTCCACTTGCGCGCCTCGGCCTCCCAGTTGCGGACGAGCGAGGTTGGGCAGACGATAAGCGCGGGCAGGTTCTGCCCCTGCGCGTCGTGCGCACGCGGATCTGAGCGCGGCAAGGTGAGCCACGCGAGCGTCTGCAATGTCTTGCCAAGACCCATCTCATCGGCGAGGAGACCTGAAAGCCCTGCATTCTCCAAAAAGCGCATCCAATAGACACCTTGCTTCTGGTAGGGGCGCAGAACCTTGTCCAGGCGACCGAGCGGCACAGGCTCGTAGTGCGCGTTCGCGTTCTGCGTCTTTGTCATCGTCCGCCAGAACCGCGCCTTGCCCGCATTTACCTCGCAGTCAACAAGCGAGAGGGAACTTTTCACATACGGCGCGTATGCATTCTTGACGCGGAACCAACCGCGGTCAGCACCGTTCTGTGAGGGCGCACAGTCACGGAAAACATCATGAAGCGCTTCAACGCCACCGCGATCCAAAAGGACGACGTGACCCTCTTGCAATAAGTAACCATCGCCTCGATTGAGCGCGGCCTGCACCTCAACAGGAGGCAACGTGCGCCCCCCCGCATCAAACGTGTAGTGAACGTCAAACGAACCACCTGGCGCATCCTTGATTGTAACAACGGGGACGACGGAGGGAATGTCATTGACGATCGCGTCGAGATGATCCGAAAGACTCACGCGCCAACTCTTACGCCGAAGTTCGGGCAACCCCGCGCCGAGAAAGGTGAGTACCTTCTGCGGATCGGTCGTGTAGTACTTTAGATCCCCTTCCTTGTAGCCAGGCTCAAAACCCCAAACGAGCAACTCCTTCATCGCCGCGCGTTCGGCCGCCATGGAGCGTACGCGACGAACAAGCGGATCGTCTTCGTCCTCAAGGTAAACTGTGCGCAGCCCTTGGACGGAGCAGGCGGGGAACTCAATGTCGCCATAGCGCGCGTTCACCTCAATTGAGAGCGAGGCGCGCGAGCCCGAGACGAGCGCAAAGAAACGCGGGCGCATGGGAACCTCAATGTAGGTCGGCGCGGGAGCGGCGGGTTTCTCCGCTTCCTTTGCTTTCGCGCGCGGCTTTTCCTCAGGAAGGTCCATCTCCATGACCCAGAGCGCAATGCCCAGCGCGACGACGTGCGGGCAAATGAGGCCAAACTTCTGATTCTGGACGCACGGGCAGTGCGACTTGACGCGCCCGTTCGCCATCAACTTGAACGAGACGGGCATTTCCCAGCCACTGGGCTGAACAATCTTGCCCGAGACAACGAGCGTCTCGTCATCGTAGCGAACATCCTTGACGTCGCCCGAGTTACAAAGCGCGAAGGCCTGACTGAAAGTCTCCTGCCCGCCCCACGCAAGGAGTTCGTCCTTTGTGATGCCCGACTTAACCATGCTCGCTCCTCAATTTCAGCTGTCCGCATGCCGCGTTCGCATCTTTGCCACGCGAACGACGGAGCATCGTCTGGACATGGTTTTTCATAAGAACATCGAGGAACATCAACAACGTCTTCTCATCGGGCGTTCTGAAATCGGGGCGATGGTCAACGGGGGAGAGCGGAATTAAGTTCACCTTCGCCATCGGCACGCGCTTCACGCACCGCGCGAGTTCCTCCGCACACGCGCGCGAGTCATTGACACCCGCAATGACCGTATACTCAAACGTAATGATTCTCTTCGTTTGCCGCGTGTAGGCGGCGCACGCCGATAAAAGCTCGTCCATCGGCCAGCGGCGGTTGACGGGCATAAGGGCATTGCGAATCTCATCGTTCGGCGCGTGAAGCGAAACGGAAAGCTCAAATTGAATGCCCTCCTGGGCCAGACGTTGAAAGCCTGGGACAACACCGCACGTTGAAATTGTGATGTGCCGCGCGCCGAGGTTCGGGCCCTTGCCCGCGTTGATGAGTTTAAGCGCGCGCATCGTCTCGTCATAATTCATGAACGGCTCGCCCATGCCCATAACAACGATGTTCGTAATCTCGCCGAACGTGCGCGCGAGCATATACTCGGCGACGATCTCGTCGGCCGAAAGCGAACGGCGGATTCCGCGCGAACCTGACGCGCAGAACGCGCAGCCCATCGCACAGCCGACCTGCGTTGAGAGGCACTGGGTGAAGCGACCTGTCGCGGGGATGAGAACCGTCTCAACCGACGCGCCATCGGCAAAGCCCACCAGCAACTTCTTGGTTCCATCCGACGACTCGGCAACGTCCAAAATCTCCGTCTTCGTGAGCGGCGTGACCACCTTCAACGTCTCACGCAAATCTTTCGGAAGCGTGGTCGCCGCGTCCCAATCGCGAATGAAGTCGCGATAGAGCGCGTGTAGAATTTGATCTGCCCGAAACGGGCGGAGACCCCTCTCGGCAAGAAGGGGCTTCCACTCGTCCGGAAGGATGCTCCAAGCCGGTTTCATCTTCCAAGACGGCGTCCAAGAATCCGCGCGGTGCGCGCGCGAATCAGGACGCTTTTCCGATTGCCGCGTGATAACTCTGGAGCGAGCGCACCTCGCCCTTGCCCTTCATGGCGTCCTTGATACCTTCCGCCGCCGCACGAACCGCCGCGAGCGTCGTCAGGTAAGGGAGTTTATACTTAATTGAAGCTTGACGAATACGCGAGTCATCGGCGCGCGCGTCGCGGCGCCCAGACGGCGTGTTGATGACAATCTTGACCTCGCGGTTCTTGATCGCATCGAGGACATCGGGGCGACCCTCCCCAATCTTCGCGATGACCGTCGCCTTCACGCCGCGCGCGTTGAGCCACGCCGCCGTGCCAACCGTCGCAACGATCTCAAAACCGAGATCCGCCAAAAGCTTCACCGACGCGGCCGCCTCGTCAACCTTCTCCGAGAGCGAAACGAGGACCTTGCCCTTTTCCGCCGGAAGCGCCCAACCCGCCGCCTCTTGCGACTTGAAGTAGGCAAGACCGAACGTATCCGCAAGGCCGAGAACCTCGCCCGTTGAGCGCATCTCCGGCCCAAGAACAGGATCGACCTCAGGGAACTTGTCAAATGGGAGAACCGCCTCCTTCACGCCAAAGTATGGAATGAGGTGACGCTCCTGTTCAAGCCCGAGCCCCTTCACGGTCTCGCCGAGCATCAGTTTCGTCGCAATGCCCGCCATTTGCACGCCGCCAACCTTTGAAACGAGCGGGACGGTGCGCGATGCGCGTGGGTTCGCCTCAATGACGAAGACCTTCCCCTCGGGGTCGTCCTTCGTGAACTCAATCGCGAACTGCATATTCATGAGGCCGACAACTTTCAACTCCGTCGCAATGCGCCGCGTGTAATCAAGAATCGTCGCCTGATTGCGCTTTGAGATACCCTCGGGCGGCAGGACGCACGCCGAGTCACCCGAGTGGATGCCCGCATACTCAATGTGCTGCATGATTGCGGGAATGAAAATATCCTTCCCGTCCGAAAGCGCGTCCGCCTCGCACTCCATCGCATGGCAGAGGAAGCGGTCAAGGTAGAGCGGACGATCCGGCGTGACACCGACGGCCTTCGCAACGTATTCGCGCAGAAGCTGCTCGTCGTAGATAACCTCCATACCACGTCCGCCCAAAACGAACGACGGGCGAATGATGAGCGGGTAGCCGAGCTTCGCCGCGCAGGCGAGTGCCTCGTCAATATTGGACGCCATCATCGACTCGGGCATCGGAATGCCGAGACGATCCATAATGGAGTGGAAGAGATCGCGATCTTCCGCGTCATCAATTGAGTCAACGGGCGTACCGAGAATCTTGCAACCCGCCTCCTGAAGTTGACGCGCAATGTTGAGCGGGGTCTGCCCACCGAACTGCACAATGACACCCATCGGCTTCTCAGCCTCATAAATCTGCAAAACATCCTCGACCGTAACCGGCTCGAAGTAAAGCTTGTCAGACGTGTCGTAGTCCGTCGAGACCGTCTCGGGGTTGCAGTTGACAATGATCGTCTCGTAGCCGAGCTTTTTCATCGCCATCGCCGCGTGGCAGCAGCAGTAGTCAAACTCAATGCCCTGGCCGATGCGGTTCGGCCCACCGCCGAGAATCAAGACCTTCTTCGCATTCTTTGAGACGAGTGCCTCGCCGAAGGCGGGGTGAGAAGGCTTGATCTCCTTTTTAGAATCGCTAGACGCCCAGTTGTAGGTCGAGTAGTAATACGCCTGGCCCTCAACGCCGCTCACGGGGACGGCGTACCACTTCTCGGTGCACCCCGCCGCCTTGCGCGCGTCGCGAATCACCTTCTCGGGGCAGTCAAGGAGCTGCGCAAGATACTTGTCGGAGAAGCCGTCTTTCTTCGCCTGAACGAGAAGGTCGGTGGGCAGCGTCTTCCCCTTGAAGGAAAGAATTTTTTCCTCCTCTTGCACGAGCTCGCGCATCTGTTGCACGAAATAGGCCTTCACGCCCGTGCGCGCGAAAATCTGCTCGTCCGTCGCGCCCTTACGTAGCGCCTCGTACATCTGGAAGTGACGCTCCGAATTCGGCACAGAGAGAAGTTTTAAAAGTTCCTCAAGCGAGAGATCGTGGAAGTCCTTGACGAAGCCGAGACCCGCGCGACCGCGCTCAAGCGCACGAATCGCTTTCTGGAATGTCTCCTTGTAAGTCTTGCCGATAGACATCACCTCGCCGACGGCCTTCATCTGCGTGCCAAGTTTGTCTTCAACGGCGCGGAACTTCTCGAACGCCCAGCGCGCGAACTTGAGGACGATGTAATCGCCATCGGGCGTGTACTTCTCAAGCGAGCCATCGCGCCAGTAGGGCATTTCATCAAGCGTCATACCCGCCGCGAGTTTCGCGGAGACGAGCGCAATTGGGAAGCCCGTCGCCTTCGAGGCGAGAGCCGACGAGCGGCTCGTGCGCGGGTTGATTTCGATGATGACAACGCGCCCCGTCTTCGGGTCGTGCGCCCACTGCACATTGCACCCGCCGATGACGCCGATTGCCTCAACGATGCGGAAGGCATCCTTTTTGAGCCGCTCCTCAAGTTCCTTTGAAATCGTGAGGAACGGCGCGGCGCAGAAGCTGTCGCCCGTGTGCACACCGACCGCGTCAATATTCTCGATGAAGCAGACAGCGATCATCTGGTTCTTCGCATCGCGGACGACCTCAACCTCAAGCTCTTCCCAATCAAGAATCGACTCCTCAATAAGGCACTGGTGCGTCAAGGAAGCGTCAAGACCGCGCGCGCAGATTGTGCGCAGTTCCTCAATGTTGTAGCAGAAGCCGCCGCCCGTGCCGCCCATCGTATAGGCCGGGCGCACAACGACCGGATAGCCAATCTCCTTTTCAACGAGCGTGACGGCCTCCTCGACCGTGTGGACGATGCCCGAGCGCGGCGTGTCGATGCCGAGCGACTTCATCGTCTCCTTGAAGACCTCGCGGTCCTCGCCGCGCTCGATCGCGTCGAGGTTGACGCCGATCACCTTCACGTCGTACTTGTCGAGGATGCCCTTCTTCGCGAGCTCCATCGAGAGGTTGAGGCCGGTCTGTCCGCCGAGGTTCGGCAAAATCGCATCGGGGCGCTCTTTGGCAATGATCTGCTCAAGGCGCGTCTCATTGAGCGGCTCAATGTAAGTCGCGTCCGCCATCACGGGGTCGGTCATGATCGTCGCCGGATTGGAGTTGACGAGAACGACCTTGTAGCCACACGCCCTCAAGGCCTTACACGCCTGCGTGCCCGAGTAGTCAAACTCGCACGCTTGCCCAATCACGATCGGGCCTGAACCAATAATCAAAACTTTATTGATATCTTCACGCTTCATCTTGTCTCTCTCTTTTCCAAGCCAACGATTACATCCAAAATCAATCCATTATACCATAACGGGCGGCGAAATGGTGAAGTCAACCTTATCCACAAGCGCGGCGAGAACGGCTTCGTCACCAATCGATTTCGCACTCCGACGAGAAGCCTCCTCAACCGCTTCCACGTTGCGGAACGTCTTAAAAAGCGGCACACCCGCCGTTGCGACTACCTTCCCCGTATGGAGCGGCTCCGTCACGACCGAAAGAAGCGTGCGGAAGAACGTCTTGCGGATGAGCGCCACATCGGCATCGTCAACCGACTCCTTCAGGGCCTTCAATTTCTCAACGAGGCGCGGCACATCTTTTTTTATGAACGCCGTGCGAACCTCGTCAAAGTCGGTGCCCGTCAGGAGATCTTGCCGACGCACCAAGTCAATGCGCTGCGTGCGCGAGAGGATCGTCGGGAGAATCGCCTCAGGCTGGTCTGTCAAAAGAAGAAACATCGTCTTGGGCGGCGGCTCTTCGAGAACCTTTAGAAACATATTCGCCGTCGCACTCTCCATGCGGTCCGCGCCGATGACGACGCACGCCTTCCATCCGCCCGAAAATGACGTGACCGCGAGCGGCTCCAGCGCCTGCTCGCGCATCGACTTCACCGTGATGACGCGCTTTTTGCCCTCGGGGGCAAGGACAAAGATGTCGGGATGCGCCTTGGCCTTCACCTGCTCAACGGCGTCTGGAAAGAGGCGCATGAGAATGCGCGTCGCGAGCGCCTCCGCGCCGCCGTGAATCTCGCCCACGACGAGATAGCCTTGCGCCGCGCGCCCCTCGTCAATCGCCTTGGCGACTAGAGCCTCTGCTTGATCGACGTCCATACCTGCTCCCAAACTTCGTCCTCAGTCCCATTCGCATCAATGCGCACAATGCGCGCCGGCTCTTCACGCGCCAACGCGTCATATCCGAGGCGAAGACGCGCATGGAAGTCATCGCCCGCGCGCTCAATACGGTCGGCCGCCGTCTGTGTCGCGCTCTCGCGCCGGCGCATCCGCGCAACCGCGACGGCAGGATCCACGCAGAGAAGAAGCGTCAAATCAGGCTTCAACCCCTCGCACGCGAAATCGTTCGTGAGCCTCAGCGCGTCAAGGTTGAGGCCGCGCCCGTAACCTTGATAGGCAAGCGTCGAGTCGCTGAAACGGTCGGAGATGACCCAGCGACCCGCCTCAAGCGCAGGCCGAATCACAGTGCGCACGAGTTGCGCGCGCGAGGCGAGAAAGAGGAGAAGTTCCGCGCGCGCGCACGGCGCGTCGGTCTCCTGATCCTTCAGAAGCGCGCGAATTTGCTCGCAAAGCCACGTGCCGCCCGGTTCGCGCGTCAACAAGACATCGTGCCCCGCCGCCTCAAGCGCAGCCTTGAGACGGCTAACCTGCGTGGACTTGCCCGAGCCCTCACCGCCCTCAAACGTGATAAACTTGCCGCGCGCCATCTTCTCCCCTTCGTCAGATCGACGCGCGGTCGCAGAGGGCGGAGACGAGCAGCGCCTTGATCGTGTGCATGCGGTTCTCGGAC
>CAVHJW010000041.1:0-12372 GCA_963636335.1 bacterium | reverse complement strand
ACCATACTCGCGCGGTTTTGTGAATGATGCGATTATCCGAAACTGCTGCCGAAACTACTGCCGAAACTGCGACGGCTCTCGCGCACGGTTGCTTTCGCCTAACACGGAGGACGGAGGAACACGGAGGCCTTGGGAGGTTGCTTCGCGACGGGAAAGGGATTTACAGGGGCCTCAACATTAATCACGCACACCGTCTTCACGCTCTACACGTTCTACACGGACAAGAACGGAATCACGATGCAGCCAACGCTAGACACAAACGCTCTTATCGCGCCATCAGGCGACGGAGACGGTTCTTCACCTTTTGACGCAATTCAAGAGGGCGCGCGAGGAGGCGGCACATCGTTTTGTGCTCGGCTTGAAGTGAATACGGAATGGGGCCTGGAAGACGCAATTTTTCGCGCACGGCCCACTGGACAATACGGCAGCCATCATCAAAAAAGCGCATCGCGCGCGGCGTCCAAGAGACCCAAGGCTTGGGCGAACCGCAAAAATGCGCGAAAAGATGAGCCGAATCTTTATCCATCAAGTAAGTCTCGGTCACACGCGGCGCATTGGGCAAGAACGTGAGACACGCATTCAGGCAACTTTCGTCAAGTTGATGATAAAAACGAAGCGAGCGATTGACAACGCCGACATCACCTTTCGGAAGACGCATCATCATTTCGTCCCAAACGCGGAGAAAATTCTCCTCGGCGCGGGCGACCGACGCGAACGAGGCCGAGCAAGAAAGGAATGACGTCACATCAACGGCTGGGACAGCGGCGTCCGTCTCACTCAGATGCGCCACCTCGCAAATATCGTGTCGCCACGCAGGAAGAATCTCATTCAAGTCATAAGGAGGCGGAAAGGCGCACGGCATCTCTGCGCGCGTGCGGCGGCGAACATGAATCTGCCCTTTAGCCTTCGGCGTCAGGCGATCTGAGACATTGCCCGTAAAGAAAGCGTCCGAGTCTGCCCACGTCACGAACGGCGTCTCGGCAAGAAGCATCATCTTCGCCTTCGCACAGGTGAGCGAGTGCGCAAAATCATCAAGCGGAACAAGGCGCACATCGCCAAGTTGCTTCAGGATTTCTTCATGAAATGGCTCAAACGCCTTCGTTCCCACGAGAACGGGTTCGTCCATCCCCGCCGCGCGCATTGACGCGACAAGCAGAAAGAGACCCCAGAGATAGTTTTTGTCACCAGCCGTGACAATTGTGTTATCTTTCATGTTCAACGGGAGGGAGTTCGAGGTGGTGCGCCTTGACACGCGGCGGAATGGGGGTCGGCACCGTCTCCCCTTTCGCCGTCTCGCCCTTCAAGTCACGCCAATGTGCGTTCATGAACGAAACGAGCGCAAAGAAAATAATCATCTCGGAGAAATTGACGGACTGTTTTAAGACCCATTCAAGCGTCGACTGAAGGAAGGTTCCCAAAAGCCCGCCCGTGAGCCCCACAGGCAAAAAGAACCAACTCGTCCCCGCAAGTTTCTTGGAGAGCCTCCAACATGAAACAAAGTAGTAACCGTACCACGTCAGCATAATGAGAAGCGCCGGAATGCCACACTCCGCGCCGACAAGCAAGTAGACGGTCTCAACAATGCCATCCAAAAACGTCGGATCATCAAGCCCCTCGCCGCCGCGCGTACGACGCCCCGTCCCCACCCAGTAGGTGTAAGGCGGGTTCACCTTAATGCCCCAGTTGTTGATGCCCACGCCAAAGAGCGGCTTATCCTTCATCATGTTGAGAGCCACGCGCGCGAACTCAACGCGCGTATCACCCGAAGACTTTGGAGCATTCTCAAAGCGCTCAATGATGCGCGGCAAAATAAGAAGCATCCCCAAAAGCCCCATGACGACGAGCGGCAAAAGACGGATAAAGATGCGCGACTTAAACTTTCGCACGACACTCAGCGCGAAGACCACGAAGAGCGCGATGGGATAGCACGCAATCGCGCCGCGCGAATACGTGCGCACGAGACAGCCCGAGCCGAGAAAGAAAGCCGCCGCGAAGAGGAGAGAACCCTTCGCGCCACGATCGGCGTTCAAGTAGTACGAAAAGAAAACGGGCGAGGCCATGAGCATATAAAGCGCAAGCGAATTCTGATGCGGGAACGAGCCCGTCACTTGCCAAATGCCGCTGACATGTTGACGCACAACAAGAAGAAAGGTGCCCGCAACAACAATCGCCAAGCCAAAGAGGAGCGGCTTGGGATCTTTTACGGCGCAGAGCCAACTGTACGTCGCCGCGAAGACAAGAAGCATCATCACCATCTTCAAAAGTTCCGCACCCGAGCAAATGAGCGAGGCGGCGTCCTGCATCGATAAACACGACCAGATAAAATAAAGAAGGTAAAGTTTCGCGCCCCAATCGGGAAGGAATGAAATTTTCTTTTGGCGCAAGACCAGCGTCATCAAAATGGTGATGGCAACGAGGTAGATGAGCGAAATCTCATAGCCGCGCGCTGTGCCGCGATACCACTCAAAGGAGAGCGGGTTGATCGCCGTGTTCTGATAGACGAGCGCAGGCAAACACATCGCCATCGCCATCCACTCGAAGCTCCGTCGACTCACCGAGCACCAGACGGCAGCGGGAATCGTGCCGAGACAGGTGAGGGCGAAAATGACGTACTTCATGCGAGCGGCTTGCGACTAGTTCGACGAGCTCGTCTTGAAAGCCTGCCAAAGCGAGACGGGTGTCGTAAGCGTATTGAAGAGCTGTGCCGTCGGCAGTAACTTTCGGACAAAGACATTGTATTCCGAAATATTGTCCTTCGGCAAGTAAACGATGTCACCTGGCGCCAAGGCGACGTTCGGTTTACGACCCGCGAGAATCGAATCAATATCGATCTTGTAGATAGTCGGATTCGCAACGCCACCCCGAATCAAGATCGCATTCGACCAATACGTTTCTTTCACCCAACCGCCCGTTGTGAGAAGCTCAAGAATGCCGAGGTTATTATCCCACAGACGCTTGTGCGGTGTCATCGCGTCACCAATCAAGCAGACCATCGACTCAGAGCGAACGGCAATATAAACATAGTCGCCCTTGCGCAAAAGAACATTGTGATCGGTATCACCCAGTTCAATGGCGCGACGGAAGTCAATCGGGAGAACCTCATAGCGCTCCTTACCATTCTTGTCCTTGACGCGGCGAGCGAACATTGAATTGACAAGATCGGCCGCGTCCAACACTTGTCCGTCAAAGAGACGCTCGGACGAACCGCCCGAGAGCGCGTAGAGGTCGGCGAGGCGCATGCCATTCGAGATATTGTACATGCCCGGCGCCTTTGTCGCACCTGTAATCGTCACGCGCTCGGATGAAATCTGAACGGGCGAAATGCCAACCGCTGGCTTCTTTACATAATCGGCGAGACCCGTTTCAATACGGCGCGCCGCCTCGGCGAGCGTGAGACCCGCGACCTTCACTTGGCCTAAAAACACCATCCCGATGTTGCCATCAGGCGTGACAACGGTTGAGAATGAAAGATCCTCGTGGTCATAAACAACGATCCGAACCTCGTCGCCCGCGTTAATCGTGTACTCGGGCTCTGGCATTTCGTTCCAATGCCGAAGTTCCGCATCGCGTTTTGCTTTCTCCTCCTCCGAAAGTTGCGTCTCATCCAAAATCGCACTCTGCGACTCGGAGTAATCGGGAAACGTCTCGTAATTGCCCGTCCAACGGTTGGGATAGCACGCGCCCATCGCAACGAGCGCCAACGCGAAAAGAACCCTTCTCATCGAACCCTCCCTTGAATCGTCTTCCAATTCGTCTCGCCCGACAGGATGGCGTAGATTGTCTTGCCCGATGCCTTCTGCTGCTTGATGACCTGACGAATCGCATGACGCGAGGTGCGCCCCTTGCCAACGAAGACGGTCGCAATATCACAAAGCGTCACCATCTGTTCAAAGAAGATGGAGCTATCCGAGACTGGCAAGTCGCGCCCGAGGACAAAGAGATCATACGTCTTCGCCAGCGTCTTCAAGTCCGTCTCCAGAAGCGTCAACTCGCTCGGCGAAAGACGCGAGATATCATTCACGGGGAAGTAGCCGCGCGAGCGGAACTGGACGAGGCCGCCGCCAATGGGTTTCATCTCATCTGTCATCGTGAACTGATGTGAATCAACAAATTCAATGAACAAGATGCGCTTGCCGCACATCGCGCAGTTCCATTCAATCGCCGTATGGAAGCGGCGCACATAATCGCCACCCGGCAGACGCGCAAGGAAGAGAAGGCGCGAAGCATCAAGCCCCTGACGGAACGCATAATAAAGACCATCCATAACGCGCTTCTCATCGTGCGCGGACGGGAATGGAACGTCATCGGGAGGCAATGCGCCGAGCGTGACGAGGTCGGAGTAGAATGTCAACTCCTTCACATCGTGAATGCGCCCTAAGACAATCTCCCAAACGAAAACGAAGAAGAGCGACGCGCCCGCAAAAACGCCCGAAATCATCACCATCAAAATCATCTTCTTCGGCGAGAGCGGCGGCGTCTCATCGGGAACACGCACGGGTTCCACAATCGTGAGGTCATGCGGAATGGCCGAGCGCTGATAGCGGAGATCAGAGAGCGTATCTTCCAACTCGGCAAGCGAGGCATTAAAACCATCGCGGCGGCGCTGAAGACGCTCGTAGGCGGGGGCGAGCTCTTGCAAGCGCTTCACCTCTTCATCGTTCTTTTTAATCTCCGCCTGCAACGCTTCGGTCGTCTCTTGTGCGAGTTCAACCTGCGCTTTCGTTGCGGCGAGTTCCTTGACGAGAGACTCTATCTTTTCAACCGTAATCGCGTCAATGGAGTCAATGCCATGTTTTTTGCAGAGAGCCTCCACGCGCGTGCGCAACGTCGCGAGCCGCTCGCGTGCGACGATGAGTTTTGGGTTGCGCGCCGTATAACGCGACTCGGCATCGGCCACCTCCGTGCGCGCCTTGTCGAGATCTGAAAGAAGTTCTTTCACGGTATCAATCGCCGAAACGAGATCCTTCGGGTAAATGGCGAGATCGCTCTCGGTCTTGCGCTTTTGTGAAGCCTCCCGCGCCAAGCGCACATTCGCCTCGGAAAGCGAGGTCTTCTGGCGCAAGATAGCGTCGTTCAATCGCGCAAGTTCTTGCTTCGGCTGGGCGAAATGCGTCTTCTTGTTAAGTTCATCTTCTTCAAGATCAATCTCGTGAAGACGCTTTAGGATTTCCGCCCGCGACTCCTCCGCCGTCTTGAAGAGGACATCCAAGTCTCCATTGCGATAAAGCGCGTACTCCTCAAGACACACATCGGCGTAAACGTTGGCGCGCTTGAGTGCATCCTCGGCCGTTGTCGCGCGCGCGACAACATAGAAAACACCGAGGCTTCGCTCGTCCACACGAAACTCAGCGACGCGCGCCATCGTTGCACGAAAGCCCTCCGTCGCCTCAGTCCCCGCGATCTTATCGGCCACCTTCTCCTTGAGCGAACGGCGCAAGAGAATTTGAATGACCTCATCAATGGAGGCCGCGCGCGCATGCTCGGTCGCACGCGGGCGGAAGAAAAGAACGGCATGAGCCTCAAAACGCTCCGCAAACTGCGCACGGCGTCCAATCACGATAAAGAGCGCGACGAACGCGATGAGAAAGATGACGGCGGGAATCCAAATTCGACGCAAAAGAATGGCCGTACCGAGACGCCGCAGCATCTCGAATTTTTTCATCTGCTCAAGTTCGTTCTGTGACGTCTCTTCCATCGCCGTGAAAGCCCCTTTTAGTTAAAGACTTGCCAATCACGTTCAAGAACGGGGTCAAGCGTGATCTTGTCCATCTCGCGCGCGAGAAGCGTGCGCACTTGCCTTAAAACACGCTCGGTGCAATCCTGCCCAAACGTTGCGAGCGGCCCCAAGGTCCGCCGCCGAACAACCCAGCGCGCCGCCTGACGAAGCGTGCGCCGCCCCGTAAAGCCAATCTCCTCGGCCGCCGCCTGCCACGCCGCACGCGCCTTTTGCCACGCGCCCATGGGGTCGCAGGGCCGCGCCGAGAGGGGGCGAAACTTGAAGTCGCACGCCGCATCGTAGGCTGCGTCATGAAGCGCGGCGCGCCGTTCCGCGAGCGTCCAACGGTAGCCACCCGAAGCAATGAGCCGCGCGTCGCCCGCGCCGAGAACAGCCTTATTGAGGTTGCGATTAAAGAAGTCGATATCGCCCTGCTTCTCCAATTCGCCGCGCTGCCATTTCTGCGCCGCCAAAACAAGCCCCATGCCGCGATTCATGAAAAGGCGCAACGCCTCCATACGCGGCAGTTCCTCGGGCGCGAGCGTCTTCACGTGATCGAGAAGCCCCTCACCACCCAAGAGCGCAACGTGGCCGCGTTTCAACTCTTGGATCATGAGACGCGTCTCGTCCTTTTTGTAATCGGCGGGATTGCGCGGGCGACAAAAATCAACATCCGCGCCAAAGAGAGCGGCGTACTTCCTTCCGATCGGTTCAAGCGCAGAAAGAAGCGCGTCTTTCTCGCCCTCGCTCGCCCCCTCGGTGAAGACGAAGAAATCGATGTCGTTGTAGGGGCGCGGTGTTTCGCCGCCGTAAAGGACGCCACCCTCGCCGCGTCCATAGCCACCCCCCATCCACACGCCCGTAAGGCAAGGGCATTCGATCGCGCGAATCTCCTCGGCAAGGCGCGGAAGCGTCTCACGGAAAAGGCCTTCCACGACAGGATCGCGGACGCCCGTAAAGGAATAGGAGGAGAAGTCGGTCATTCGAGGGGTTTTAGAAGACTCTTGAAAAAGCGGGCGATACGCGAGAGGAATGAAAACTTGCGACGGCCACGCAGGTCAAACGAGAGAACGTCGCCCGCAAGGTTGACGCACGCACCCGTCAGCGGATCAATGACGCGCGAACCAACGACAATCTTGTTTTCAAGTTCAACGCCACGTGCGATGTACGTCTCGGGGAAGACAATCGCGCGGTGGAGGTAGCAACGGCGGTCAAGAATCGCGCCATTACAGACAATGACCGAGCCATTGAGCTGGCACTCATAGTCGATGAGAACGTTATCGTCAAGGAGAATCGGAGGCGTGACGACACAGCCCATCCGAATCTGGACATTCATGCCTAAAACGACACCGCGATCAGAAGAGTAGCCGGGCAGGACACATTCGTCGGGATCAACGACAATCTTGAAATTCAACTCAAAGTAGTCTCGAAGAGACGTGAGGTAGACGTGCCCGCCATGGTAGAAAATCTCGGGCCCCTCAACAACCTTCGGCTCCTCGCCATCCAAAAAGTCACGATTTCGATCAACGGCCTCCTGCGGCGAGACGCCCATCGGAAGCGGGCGGTAGTCAAGCCGAAGCCCCCAGCGACTGCCATCCCCCAAGCGCTCAGCGAGACGACGATCGTACGAAACGTCAAGGATGAGGACGCGCGTCATACCGAGGCGCGCGGCGCGGTCGAGTTGATGCTCAACAAGGGGCTTGCCCGCAAGTGGCAACGAATAAACGCTAAAGCCCGGGAAGTAATGCGTGACCCACTGAATGGGCTCATTGAGCATGAAGACAATCGACATAGCCCTAGTATGCCCCCTTTCCAGTCAAAATCGCGGGGATGGTCTTAAAGAGGATGAAGAGGTCACTCAAGAAACCGTGCGAGCGAATATAGTCTTTATCAAGCGAGACTTGTTGTGCGAATGGGATATCGCTGCGACCCGAAATCTGCCAGATGCACGTGATGCCAGGCTTCACGTTGAGGCGCTTGCGGTCCTCAAGCGTATACTCGCGCACCTCACTCGGTAGTGGCGGGCGCGGGCCGACGAGCGACATATCGCCGATGAAGACGTTGAGGAGCTGGGGCAACTCGTCAAGCGACGTGCGGCGCAGGAAGCGGCCAATTGACGTCACACGCGGATCGTTCTTCATCTTGAAGATGACGCCGTCTGCCGATTCGTTCTGCGCGAGGAGCGCCGCCTTACGCGCCTCCGCGTCAATGTACATACTGCGAAACTTGTAGAAGGTAAAGTGCCGGCCAAAGTGCCCCACGCGCACCTGACGAAAGAACGCCGGCCCAGGGGACGTGAGACGCACAAGGACAATGATGGTCACGAAGACTGGGGAGAGAATGAGAAGCCCCAAACCCGACGCGATCACATCAACCGAACGCTTAACCTTGTAAGACCCCCACACCGTGAGCCGCCAAATATCATTCTTGAGTTGTCGCCGAAAGCCGTGGCTCTGACGATCCTCGAGATCTTGGACGAGGGCATCAAGTTCCTCTTCGTTATTCACGCATGTCCTCCCTTCGCATCCAAAGACAAGGCATCCTCGTCAAGCGAAAGATAAAAGATGTTGCGATTCATTCCCGCCACGCGACGATAGCGCATATCGACGATGACTTTCTTCTTAATCGCCATACCGCGCCCATGCGACTCAAGCTTCGCGTTCTGCGCCTCGCAAAGCACATCGGGGTCGAGATTGTGCGCATTTTTCTCAACGTCCCACGGCTTGCCGCGATCGAGAATGCGCACCGCCAAAAGGTTCTGGAGTTCATCCTTCAAGATAAAAACAAAGATGCGGTCAAGACGGCGCGACGTTTCATCAAGGCCATGCGTAATGACATTCATGAGATGCTCATTCAAGAGAAGCTCAACACGCAAGGCGAGATTATCGGAGCCGAACGTCGTGCGCACCCAGTCGGCCGCCTCCTGTGCGGTGCGGTCGGCATCCTTCGCAGTCGGTCTCACCTCACGCATGAAACGATTTGGTTTGCGCGAGGCCTTGGCAATCGCACAAACGAAAATATCGTCATTCTGTTTGTCATAGCCAAGCTCCTGCGTGAGTTGGAAGAACTCGCTCGCCACTTCCACGACATTGAGGTCGCGCCCACACGACTGCGCGATCGCCCCCATCGACTCTTGCAACATTTCAATCGGAATGAAGCTTAAGCCTTCCTTGTCATTCGTTAAATCGGTAATACCATCGGAGTGAGCAAAGAAAACAGCATCATCGGGGAAGTGATAAGTGACATCATCCTCGGCGCGGTAATCCGTGTCAGGCATCAACCCCACAGGAACGCCGCCCTTCTTCTCGGGGTTCAAATAAATACGTTCACCTGTTGACGCGCGAAAACACTTTAAGTCACCGTAGCCCGCGTTGTGGAAAATAACCTCGTTCGCCGCGAAGTCCCAGTAGACAACGAGGCAGGCCATGTAGGTGACATTTGAAAGGTTGTTTGCAAAAAACTTGTTGAGCTCACGTAACAAGCGGTACGGGTGCGGGCGGCGGTCACCGAGGTTCGCCGAGATTTGCTGCAAAAAGACTTGCACGGCCATCATGGCGAGCGCGGAATGCGTGCCATGACCCGAGATGTCGCCGAAGACAGCCGCGCAGGTTGTCGGCGAGATGGGAATCCACTCAACGAGGTCACCACTAATCTGACCAAACGGTTGCCAATAGCCACTGTAGTGATAAGCCTCGCCAAGATGCGCCCACTTCGGCAGAACGGCGCGTTGAACGAGCGAGGCAAGGGCCATGTCCTTCTCAAGACGAACTTTCTGGCGCGTCGCCTCCAACTCAACCTGATAGGCGTTCGTCACATAGGCAAGGCACTTCAAGATTGTTTCGCGCGACGCATTCTTCGAGAGGTAGTAGCTATGGAAGTCTTCCATCACGCGGCGCGTCAAATTGTCGTTCTCGTTGACGAGCGAAGTTAAGAAGATAATCGGAACGGTCTTATTAAGCTCGCGGAGACTGTTGCGCAACATGAAGCCGTCCACGTCGCCCATGAGGACGTCCGTAACAACGGCGTTGAAGGCGTGCGAACGAAAGAGCCCCATAGCCTCTTGCGGCGAGCCGGCTTCAACGACATCAAAGCCCGCGCTCCGAAGAATCGCCGAGAGTGTGAAGCGAATCAGGCGCTCGTCGTCAACGACAAGAACCTTGAGACGAACCGCACCATCGTCACCGCTCATTCTTGCGCCTCCCCTTCTTTCGCGTCTGAGACAAGATCCTCATCTTTAATGAGCTCGTCAAGAATCGGCAACTCTTCTTCCTCTGTCTCCCAACCATACCAGGTTGACTTCAAGAGGTAGCGTTCAACACGCTCCTTCGCATTGGCGGCGAGGTTCCCCGCAAAGAGCGAGACGGTCTCACCTTGAATCGGAATGTGAGGCAAGCCCGCGCCAGATGCACGTTCAACGCGCAACACAAGATTTGACGCATCCAGTTCGGCGCGGCAATAGAAAGCGGCCGTTTTCTTACGCTCTAAGACATCTGTCTCGTAGAGATCATAAAAGCGCGCCTCTTTGCAAAAGTTCGTCTCGGCAGGGCGAATGGTCGACCAATTGAGCGGATTGATAAAACCGCGCGGCGCACGCGCCCCCCGCATCATTTTAAGATCCTTCGCCTCCTCCGTGCGCCAAGCGACAACGACACCCGTGTCATAGCAACCACGAACGGGCGTCAGATACTTCTTGTGATTCTCCTCTGAGAAATCTTCGGGCAGACGGCGAATAAGCGAGGGGGGCAATTCTGGCAGATAGACCGCAACACATCCATCGTCAGGGCGGACAACACCCGCAAGGCGCTTGATGGCCTCGTAGAGCAAGACCGCGCCCTGGCCGTGGCCAATCAAGATGTAAGGATGGCCTTCCTCATGATAGTTGTCGAGATAGTATTCAATCGCCTCGACCGCCTCGTCAATCTCACGCGCAGAGGCGGACTCAACATAACTCTCAACATTTGAGACAGCCAGTGCGCCGAAGACGTCGTCGTCTGTGCGATGGACAATGGGCGCAAAGACGCGCGCCTTGCGGCCGAAGACGTCCTGCGTCATAAACTTTGTAAACTCGTAGGCGTAGGAGTAGGCGGTGTGATCGGCGGGCAAATCGGGCCAACGATCCGCCGAGCGGGAAATGCAGGGATAGAAGAAAAGAACGTCGTATTCGGCAAAATAAGAAGGCACCGCATTTTGACGAATAGACCAGTTCGCGACATAGGAATACGGCGAAGGCGTTGAGCAACCCCCCAAGAAAAGCGCGACGATTACCGCAAGTATGTGAAACCTACTCGAACGAACCATCCATTCGATCTTTCTGCAAATTGTCTTCAAATTGTCCACTCTTATTATACCATATGTCGCGCCCGTTCGGTTAGACGAACCCCGCGCGGAGGAGCGATTCCTCCGTTAGCGACGGGGTCTTCGGCGTGGCAGCCTTCGCAAGATACTTGCCGATCACATCGCTTTCAAGATGAACGAGGTCGCCCACCTTTTTCTCGCCGAGCGTCGTCTCGCGCGCCGTCGTCGGAATGAGGTCAACACCGATCCAATCGTCACCAAGCGCGGAGATGGTGAGCGAAACGCCGTCAATTGTGATTGAGCCCTTTAGAACAGATTGCGCCGCGAGGACGCGCCCGCTTCTGACGCGCAGGTGAATATCGCGGCCGCGCGGAATCAGAGCCGAGACCGTTCCACACGCATCCACATGACCCTGAACGAGATGGCCACCGAGCGCCTCGCCTGCCCGTGTTGCGCGCTCCAAATTTACGCGCTCCCGCGGGAGCATGGAGGCAAAGCGCGTGCGCTGAAGCGTCTCGTCAAGAACGTCCGCCGTAAAACGCGCGCCATCGCACTGCGCAACCGTAAGGCACGCGCCGTTGACGGCGATTGACTCGCCCTTCTCAAGCGGACGAGCCCACGGTGTCTCAGCCTCAATTTCAAGAACAAGACCGCGCCCTCGCGAGACGCGCCGGATATGACCGATCTTCTGAACAAGCCCCGTGAACACGATTAAACCTTCAAGAGAGACGCAAGTTCCGCATCTTTCTCACGAATCTCATCGGGCGTGAGACCATCAATCTCATGCGGAAAGACGATCCACTCCGTACCAATATCCTTGGCAATGTAGTCGGGTGTCAACGTCGTCAGGTTCTTCGCAGGCTTCCAATAGACGCAGGCGATCTTCGCATCCGCGCCGATGCCGCGCATATGCTCCATGACGGCCGCCGCCGTCTTGCCCGTGTCAAAGACATCGTCAATGAAAAGGACGCGGTCGCCAGGGCGAAACATACCGAAGATCGCATCGCCGAGCATAAAACCAACCTTGCCTTCGTTCTGGCCGATGTCGGTGTAACTCCAACACTTAAGCGGGATGTGCTTGATATTCCAACCCGTCGCGCGGAAGAATTCGTGAACCGCAATGGCGACGGGCGCGCCGCCGCGCCAAAGTCCGACGAGGAAGTCTGGCTTCCACCCCGAGTCTTTAATCTTGGCGGCGAGACGCCAAATGTCGGACTGATATTCGTTGGCCGAAAGGTAATGCTTTTTCATTTTTACGCCCCTTTGCAAAAGACCTTAGAAGAACCACTTCGCGACCGCGAGCAGACCCTGCTTCCAGGGGACGCGGTGGCTGACGCCCGACTTACCGGCGAACTCGGAGA
>CAVHJW010000040.1:0-12523 GCA_963636335.1 bacterium | reverse complement strand
GCGGCCTCTTCATGTCAGAGAAAGTTTCATGGCATTCATCACTTCAGACGTTCCCTGCCGATGCCGGCGCCTGAAGATTCAAGAACGGAGCCGCATAGAGCGGAAGCGAATCGAGCCGATAGGCGACAGTGCCGCCGTCCGTCGCCATCGAGACGACCTGAGACGACGGACGGTTCAGATCGAAGCGCAGGGCGCGCGCGAACCGTCGCGCCAAGATCAGCTCTCGCAGTGACTTGAGCGAGCCCGCCGCACCCGCCTTGACCTCAATCGGCAGGATCTCGCCTTTCTGGGCGACGACGAAATCAACCTCGGCGTTGTTTTTCCCGCCTTCGCGCAGCCAATAGGCGAGACGCGGCTTCTCCAGACACCCCGCCGCATACAGAAGGTGCTGCCCGACGAACTGCTCCGCCATCGCGCCCTCGTTCACGAACCGCACGTCGTCCATGCGCTCCAGCATCTGCCAGTCCACGCCGCACGATCGGTTCATAAGACCGACGTCCAGGAAAAGTTCCTTCCACACGCCCTCCTCCGTCTCGGCGTAAAGCGGCAGCCCCTCGCACTTCGACGCCCGCACGTCCGCGCACACGCGCGCCTTGCGGAAGAGGCTCAGGACGGACTTCACCTCGCGCGACCCGACTTCGCGCGAATAATTGACATACTTGACCTTCTTGCAGGCCTGCGGCGAGAGGTTTCGGAAGATCTCCTGCATCAACGCCAGGTCTACGCCGTGCGCATACTTGGCGAAATCGTCTTCGTAAGATTCGAGAATCATCCGCTGCACTTCCGACATCGCCGGGAGTCCGTCCTGCGCATACGCCGCGACGGCCTCGGGCATGCCGCCGACGAACATAAACTGGCGCAGACGCCGCTTCAGCTTCTCGTGCGCCATTTCGGGGACAGACCCCTTCTCCACGGCCGCGCGGCAGTAGTCCACGAGCGTCGGCTCAACCTCTTGCAGGAACTCGTCGAAGCCCATCGGCCCGAGATACATGTAGGTCACGCGCCCGACCGGCATCGAGAGCCGCTTGGCGTCCAGCGCGAACTCGAGCAGCGAGCCCGCCGCGACGACGGGCAAGTCGGGACGATCCTCGTAGAAGTAACGCAGCGCGACAAGCGCCTCGGGAACGGCCTGAATCTCGTCCAGAAACAGCAACGTGTTCGGCGCATCGACGGAACGCCCGACCAACACGCTCAGTTCTTCAAGAATCTGTGACAAGTCAAGCGAACGAAAGACCTTCGCCAGATTGAGATGTCGCTCCAGGTTGATCTCGTTCAGAACAAGTCCCTGCGCGGACGCGAACTGATGCACGAGCGTCGATTTGCCGACTTGCCGCGCGCCACGTAGGACGAGAGGCTTTCTTCTCTTCGAAGAAAACCACGTCAGCATCTCATTTTCAGCGTTCCGCTTCACAAACAGCCCCCTGTTTTTGACAACTCTTGTCAGTTTTCGCTCTGTAGTATACTACTTTTCAGGCACAGTTGTCAATACGGCTGAACGCGCGACCCAAAATTGCCGCCGCAGTCGGCATTTTCATTCCGAATCTGCCAACAGTATCGGTGCTATTCAGCTCTTCACTCTCAAACCAGCCGCGCGCTTTCTCCACGGTCTCCACGCTCTGCACGGACAGAAACAAAAGAGACTAAACAAAACGAAACCGCCGCGGACCGCACCCGCCGATCCGCCAATAAAATCCGAAGACGAGAGGCACCTTCCCGTGTCATTCCGCGCCTTCCGTGGTCGTAAACCCTCCGTCAATCAATAGCCACGAAGACAGACCTTGAGCCACCGAACGAAGCCGATTTTGAGCACAGCGATGCGCAACTTCAACTCTGAATGAAGGACAAGCAGAATCAGCGGCGGACAATGTGTGCGAAGGAGAAGCCGATGAAAGGGGCAATCCGCATAGAGCATCTTCCCCGTCTCGTAGTAAAGCGGCATGAGTTCGTGACGTTCAGCGGGTGGGAACCGCAATATCCTCATCAGCGTCGTGCTCATCTCCGCGCGCCCATGTCTAAGAAGCGGCAAACGCATGATGTCGCCATAAGTCCAGCTTCGCAAGACCTCCATCAGAAGCGGCATCCTTTCAAGAAGGCTCCTCGTCTGCGGACCGTTCATCGTCGCCATACAAGACCCCGGTCGCTGCAAATAGTTGTAGAGGATCACGTTCACCCAGACAAGTGTTGAAGACCGCGCGATGACCTGAAGGCAGAAAAGTTGATCCTCGCCCGTCAGCAACCCTTCGCGAAATCGCACATGGCCGATCGCCGATCGGCGATAGCAAGCATGCCGTAGGAAGCAAAAAAGCTGACCATGCTTGCGTGCCAGTCGAACATCCGCCTCGCGCGTCAAATCATAAACAACGACGGGGCCCGCCTCAGCGAACGGAATCGGCGCGTCAAGAGACGTAACATTCTGCTCGCGAAACTTGAACACATCTGCCGGATGCTCGCGCAGCGCGTGCGATAGGTAGTCGAGCGCAAACGGCGCGATGGCATCGTCCGAGTCGATGAACCAAACCCATCCACCCGTCGCCACGTCAAGCCCCACGTTTCGCGCCACCGAAACACCGGCATTCGCCTGATGAATGACTGTGTAGCGGACGCGGTCGGCGCGGGGAAGCGCGGCAAATCGCGCACGATACGATTCCAAAATCTCGCCGCAGCTGTCAGGGCTGCCGTCATCTACGCAGATGACCTCAAACGACTCGTCTGCCTTGACCTGCTCAAGCGCGGTCAAGATTGAGTCCAAGCACGCACCGACGTACGCCTCGACCTTGTAGACGGGAATGATGAGGGAGAGAATGGGATTCATGACTTCGTCTCTTCTGAGAGGTTTCTTTCCAAAGCATTCAAGTCCGACAGTTTGAAGAATTCCACCGTCTTCTCACGCCATATAGTAAGGCGTTTCTCAACGTCCTCCCAGTCAATCGGCTTCGTGACGACGGGAAGCCATTTTTCAACCTCATCCGCATAGACGGCACGATCGGAAAGCCCCAGGATATCCAACAACGAAAGGATTCGCTCGTTCATACCCTTCAGGCTGCTTCGAATAAGAAGTGAGACAAACGGCTTGTGGAAAAGAATGGAGAAGACCGTGCCGTGAAACGAATCCGTAAAAACAAAATCTGAATGGGAGATTCTTGATAGCCATTCTGGAACGGAGATTTTCGCTGTCACACCCAGAAGTTTCGCAATTGGCGCAAGAAGTCCACGAACAGGAACATAAACGTCCACAATCTTTTCAGTACCAAGTTTGTTCGCAACGGCCTTGAGTGCGCGCTCCGAGATACTCACATCATCCCACTCCAAGACATACCTAAAGATGTAAGATCCCGTCGTTGCACACGCCTCGCACTGAGGCGAGGCCTTCGCGATCACTTCACGATAAAAATCCGCCGTATGCAAAAGCGTCGGATCAAGAAGGCAGACGGCATCCGTGCGTTCTGAAAGTTTACGAACGAGATCGACACCACTCTGTTCGCGAACGCTGATTTTCGTAAACGTTCTTAGGCATTCTCCAACCTGACGCGCATTTTCAGGTGTCGGCCAATCCTTATTTCCAAAACTGACGGCGTATGAGAGGCGTGGCTTACCCTCGGGAGCAAAGTCAAGCATTGCAATTCGCAAATCATCTTCTGAAGGCCACCAGGCTGAATTCCAGATCTGATCACTACCAACGATAAAAGCATCGCATGATGCCGTCGCCTGACGCACATCGTCAAGAGTCTCACAGAGCACGGTCTGCGGATAATTCGCGGCGAAGTCCGAGATAGGACTGCGAACATAGCCACAGAACTTCGCACGCATACTATGAAAACTCCGAGAAATAAAACAGTCTACAAACTGGAGCCATCTCTTGGTGACAAAACGAGACTGCTTTACAAATATGACTTCATGGCCAAGAGCCTCTAAATACTTCCATAGCGCAAGAGCCTGTAGCATCGCACCGTAGTTTGGCACACGAAAGAATGTCACAATACCAATTTTCATACTTTTTTTACCTCCATAAACAAACAAATGTCATCACAGGCTAACCTCTCTGTCGCATCCATCACCGACGCGTAAAGATGAAACGCCGCAGAATGCGGCCCGCGAGGCGGCGCAAACGACGCGCGAAAGACGGTCGCAAAAGCCGTACAACGAGGTGGTCGAAGTCGTCCGTTTTAGCGATTTCCTTGAAGAATGTGCCGCGCCGCGCATGCGGAACGGGCGAACGCACAATCGCGGGGTTTACGCGCCGTGCGTCATCAAACGTGCTCTCGCGCGCGCGACAGTGTGGGCGAATCGCATCAAACGCCGCACGCCCCCTCTCAGTATTGACGAGAACGAGCGATGTTCCCTTGTCGTCATCCATATCGGGCATCGTCTCATCAACATTCCAGTAGTCAGCGATTGTCAGATCTGCGCCTGAACGTAACTCGCGCACCGAGCAGTCGTGGCACGATGGCCGATTATAGAGTTCCGAAAGAAAGCCGCGCAAAAACGGGTCTTCATCCAAAAATTGAAGATACGCGATGTCGCTGTCGTGAAACGACAGCGACATCGCGAATCTTTTCCAGGAGCAATTCTTGCTCCTGGAAAAGATTCGCGAAATTTTCTTTCCCGCCTCATACATACGCTTCTCAGCATACTTCCTGAACGCCAACGGCGATGGCGTGGCATGACAAACAACCTCAACCGTAAGCAGGCTCTCATGCACGCCAACGACACGCCGAAGCGCGGCAACCTGACAAGGCGTCCCCGAAAAAAGAACCTGATGCCCTTCATTCAGATTATGCGCAACCTGCTCATAGACATCACCAACATCAGCCTGAACATATTTAGAGCCACGCAAAGCCGAGAGCTCCTCCTCGTTGCGTGCCGCCACCATCTTAACGGCAAGTGTCTCGTAATCCCACGCCGCGCCAAAGACAACACCACCCTTCTGAAACGTCTCTCGCGCAAGAAGAGAAAAGATACCGCCTGAGGAACTCGCACGGCGAAGATTGTCATCATGTGCAACAGCTGCGAAGACGGCCTTCGGCGTGCGCGTGTTTCCTCGCACGAGAACAGGGCACGCCTTCTGGCACGTTCCGCACGAAACGCACCGCGCCGCGTCGATGCGTGGATAGAAAAAGCCCTCCGCATCTGGCGTCATTGTGATGGCGCCCTTTGGGCAAACAGCGCGGCACGCGGCGCATCCCGAACAGCGATTTTTGGGCGCAAGCTCAATCATCGGCAGAACTTCTCCTTATATTGTGTAATCTTCTCAAGGACGAACGCCCTTTCCCCCGCATCCAAAACAAATATCCACGAAAGACCAAAAAGAGCTCCTTCACAAACAAGCGTCGTCACGACAACGCGCACGAATCCTGGGCGCATAATGAGATGAGGCAGATAACCAACGACGAGCGTCATGACCAAGAGAAACATAAGTGGTAGAAGAATTGTCCGCAACCAATACTTCCCCGACATCCCCGCGATTGAACGCGCGAAATAGACGCGCCCCCATGCACAGACGGCCGTCATGAGGAGCATCGCCCAGCCGACTGAATAAACGCCCCAGCCCAGACAAACGAAAAGCCACGCCACAGGAAGCGTCAGAATGAGCGAACCACCCAAAAACGCCTGATAGACCGCAATCTTCCCTGTCGCGTTGACAGCAACCATATGTCCGACAGTCGTGCGGTCAACAAGATAGAGTGCCAAGACGCACCAGCAAAAGCCCGATGTGTAAACGGGCGGCTCCTTGAGCCAGATTTCGAGAACCGTCGGCAACTCCAACGCAAGTGGCAGAATGAAGATAGCAAGGAGAAGCGTTCCGAACTTACACGCACGAAACGCAAGTGCGCGCATCCGAGTAAAGTCCTTCGCGCCGTAGGCATTAGCAATCGCGGGCTGAAACGCGCCCACCATCGCACCTGAAAGCGTCTCTGTCTGACCAGCAAGGCTATTCGCAACCGCCATAGACGAGTTGCGCATAGGGCCGAACTCAGCGTGCCGATTGAGAAGAATCGCCACACCCTGACCACGTAGCATCGCGCCGAGGCAGCCGAATGCTTGCCAACCAGCATAAGCCACCAATTGACGCAGGCGCCCAAGGTTGAGGAACTCTCGTGGCACGAGACGACATTCAGGAAAGAGAAAATAGGCACGAACAGCGATGATCACGGTCGGCATCACGGCGATGAAAGACATCCATGCCGCGTATTTCGCAAGCCACACGGCGGGGTGCGTTGCCATATAGTAAAAAAACGAAACGTTGAGTGTACTTGTGACGAAGCCGTAGACCGTCAACTCCGCGATATACTGCTTTGCCGTATACATCGCGCCGAACGGCACCGTCACCATCCCGACGAATGAGGCAAGGCACGAGAAGCGAAAGACCCAGAGACACGCTGAGAGCCGGTCAGGTGGGACAACGACCCATCCCGCGCGGATGGCGTATTCGCCGAACGGCTCGCCAACCGCCATCAAGACGAGCGGCACAAGCGTGTGAACGAAAACGGCCGACGAGAACCACGCACGACACTCGAGGAGTGCGCCGTCCTTATCCACCGCGCTGTGCGCCGCACCAACCGAGACGGCATAGAAACGGCTCACGGCCGTTGCAAGGAGACCGTTCACAATCGTAATAAACCCAACAAGCCCGCCGACGACACCGTAGAGGCCGTAGTCCTCATGCCCGAGCGCCATGAGCACCCAGCGGCTTGTGAAAAGCCCGCATGCGAGCGCGTAGAGCGACCGGCCGTAGGTCGCCACGATGTTCAAGAAGATGCGCTTGTTAGGAGTCATGGAAATTCAGACGTGCTCAAAATACTAAATTTTATTCTTTCTTCGTCTTCTGAGATACGCATAGTATATCACAATCTTTCACCTTGTCGCAAAGCGCGGCCTTGAAGACTCTGCGCCACGATGGCGGGCCAGGCCCCACAACGCGTCATGTTCGGCGCAAGAGAAAAGGCGCGGTTCCATGGGCGGTCAAAGACGATGACGCGCGTCTTCGTCCACGCGGCCAGCCGCTCAAGCGCGACAGGCGAGTCGTCGATGGCGACATCGTAGCCGCATTCGGCAAGCGCATCAAAGGGGATCGTCTCAGGCTCACCCGCGCGATGCGAAAACGTGCGCGCGTATTTGTCAGCATAGATGACGGGATACGCGCCCAACCCGGCCGCATCCAGCCACGCGCGCGTCCCCTCATGTGAAGACGCGGGGCGCCCCGTCACGAGATCAATCGCGCACCCCGCCGCGGAGAGCGCGCGAAGGCCTTCAACCGCGCCCGTGACGATGGGGTAACTCTTGAGGTGCGCCGCCTCGTGCGCGGCCTCCATAAAGACGCGATTGTCATCATCGTTCAGACGAAAAACATCGCGCAGATTGAAACTCGTCACCTCCTCGTACGCGCATCGGACGCCGAAGAGACGCTCCGCGAGTAAGCACAATGTCCTGGCCGTTTCAGCCAGGACATCGTCAATATCACAGTAGACCCGCATCGTCGTTACGGTGTCGTCGTCTTGATCTTCGGCAGGACGTAGGCGCGATAGCGGCGAATGCGCCCCGCCCCGTTGGACTGACGCGGCGTGAAGTTCATACCGCCGACCGTCTCTTCCTTGCCGAGGTCAATGACAAAGTAGTGCGGGTAACCGGGCTTCTTAGCCTTCCACTGTGTGTGCCAAAGGTTTGCCGTCTGGCCGTCAATCAAGTTTTCGGCACTGCCATCTTCGGCCTGACGCTCCTCCGAGTCGCACGCGGCAATCGTCCACTTCGAGTGAGGAATGTTGTTGCCATTTCCATCCACGAGGTCAATCTCACCCGCCGCCGCGAACGGCTGACCGTCCCACGCGCCGAGCGCCTCCAACGCGAAGTAGCGACCCGTTGCCGCCTTCTTAAAGCGCACGTCTTGACGCGCCGTATTGTTCGCAAACTCACCCTCGTGAACAGGACCTGAAAGCTCCTCGCCGAGGCGCGGACGCGGCTGGAACGAATAGTAGTCCGTCTCAGGGCGCATCTCAGCCAAAACGGGTTCTTTCACAAACTTCAGTTCCGAGGCCGGCTTCACACCGACGACATCAATAATGATAATCTCATTCTTGCCATCGCGCAGCCAGCACCCTGGCACATACATCGTCTGCGTCGGACCGATTGACCAGTAGCGGCCGATCCAACGTCCATTGACACGCACCTGACCACGCTTCCAGTCGTGCATATCAAGGTAGGTGTCTTGCGCCTTAAGCTCAACGACATAGCGATAGACCGCGCCCGATGAAGCCTTGCCATTCGAGTCCTTAAACGGCGCAAGTTTCGCAAGACCACGGCGTTTATCCTCATTCAGATTGATGCACGTCATCTCCCAGTTTTCAAGCGTCTTGCCGCCGAGCGTGACATTGCCAATGATGCCCTTCATCGACTCATGCATAATATGGCCGAAGTTGTAGCGACCCATCTGCTCAACGAGAATCTCAAGGGTGCGCGCCTTGTCGGCGGCCTTGATCGTCAGCGAGGCCTTCGGGAAGCGACGGTCAAAGAAGCCAATCTCCTTCTTGTTGACGCGCACGATGCCGAGGTCGCGCACATCGGCCTTCAGTTCACCGCCCCAACCCGCTGGGATCTCCGTCTTGTAGATGGCGTAACCATAGCCGAGATCCGCCTTCTCAAACGTGAGCGGCGACTGAGTCTTCTTGATAAGGCCCTCTTTCTCCGCCGCCTTTGATGCGCTCCAGAGCGAGCTCTTTTGCGGCGTCACCTTGATGGTCGCACTCTGCATCGGGCGCGGCGCGGGAGCCTCCGGAATCTTCTCCCCAGGATTTAAATAGCGCGCAAAAAGCCCACGCATCGCCGCAAACTTTTCAGGGTGCTTAAGCCCCGCCTCCGAAACGGGCGCATCATAATCGTAGCTCGATGTCTGCGGGCGGAACGGCGCGTTGCAACCCGCCCACCAGCCGAAACTCGTGCCGCCGTGCGCCATATAAACCGAGAACGACGCCCTTTGCTGAAGCATATACTCAAGGTCAGCGAGGCACTGCGCCGAACCCTTCACGTTGTGCTGTTCGCCCCAGCTATCGAACCACGCCGGATAATATTCGCCGCACATAAGCGGGCCTTTCGCACGCACCTTGCGCAGTTGCTCAAAGGCCGTCTTTGGATTTGAACCAAAGTTCGCGACAGGCAGAAGTTCGTCAATAAGCCCGTTCGAAAGGCTGTAAATCGCGTTGCAGAAAAACGCGGGGACATCAAAGCCGCTAGAGCGAATGGCCTCATACTGCTTACGGATGAAGTCTTTGTCGCTGCCCCAGAAGCCGTATTCGTTTTCGACCTGCACCATCAAGATGTTGCCGCCGTGCGTAATCTGGTTCTTCACGAGCGCCTTGCACGCTTCCGCGAGGTATTCGCAAGCAGGCGTCAAGTAACGCGGGTCCGACGTGCGCAAGCGAACGCCATCGTCTTTCAGAAGCCACCACGGAAGCCCACCAAACTCCCACTCCGCGCACGTGTAGGGGCCCGGGCGCAAAACGACCCAAAGACCCTCTTCCTGCGCGAGACGGCAGAACTCGGCAACATCTTTCTCCCCTTTAAACTCATAGCGACCGCGCACGGGCTCGTGGTAGTTCCAGAACATATACGCGCAAACAGCATTGAAGCCGCACGCCTTCACCATCTGAAGACGCTGCCTCCAATAGGCGCGCGGGATACGTGCAAAGTGCATTTCGCCGCAGCGAATAACGAACGGCTTGCCGTCGAGAAGAAAGTCATTCTCGCCGATGGAAAACGTGTGCTGACCCGTAATCGGTGTCGCAAAGGACGTGGCGGCCAGAAGCGCGCCCACGAGAAGGAGGATGTTCTTTTTCATAAAAACTATTTTACCAATTTGACGCGGGCAATTCAACACGCGGGATTGACCAAACGAGCCGCGAACAAGACGGCTCCATCAGATCGAGTGGACGTTCATCTGGGGGACTGGCGCGGCAATGCCATTCTTCTCAAGCGCGACCTTGACCGCGATCTGCGCCGTATTGAAGACTGTCCAGTAGTCCACGCCCTCGACCCAGGGACGCACATTGAGCGTGATGCGGCAGTTGTCAAGCGTGGCGACAAAGACGGCCGGCGCCGGATCGGTCAGCACGCCCGGCACCGCCTTCAGCGCCTCAAGCGCGACATTGATCGCCTTCGCCACATCGCTTGAATAGGCGAGCGCGATGCTCAGATCAACGCGACGACGTCCAAGGGCCGAGAAATTCACGATGGGCCCGCCCCACGCGCTCTTGTTTGGAATAATGACCTTCTTGTTGTCCGCCGTCGCGAGCTCGGTCGCCATCATGTCGACCTTGAGGACGCTCCCTTCATTCCCCGCGACGATGACGTAGTCGCCAATCTTGAACGGCTCGTTGATCGCAATCATGAGACCCGAGGCAAGGTTGCCGAGCGACTCCTGAAAGGCGAAGCCGAGGATGAAGCCCGTCACGCCGAGACCCGCAATAATGGGCGCGACGTTGACGCCGAGCTTACCCAAGACAATCACGATCAGAATCGCCCAGCACGTCTTGCTTGTCACATTTCGGACAAAGCCCGCAAGCAGCGTGTTCTCGGCGCGGCGGTGTTCAACGGCGCGGCCAACAAGCGCGACGATAATCTTCGTCGCGATCCAGCCGATAAGAAGAATCACGAGCGCGCCCAAGATGTCAAAGAGATACGAAAGCCCGTTCGCCACGAGCCACTCGGTGACACGCTGGACGATGACGCGATGCTCTTCGGCCTGCTGGCCAAACTCCGAGCAAATGCGCGCGCCGACAGATGCACTGAGAACTTCGTTTGTCATACTTTCTTCTCTCCTTGTCATGGATGTTCAAAAAAGATTATTCCATTATACCACGAACGAGCAAGCCGTCCAACGTGCGCTAGGCCATCTCCTCGTAACCGCCGAGGAAGGCAAATTGCTCAATCTCGGGGTCTGTCGAGAGATCAGCCAAAAGAGCCTTGAGCGCCGCATCGCCGAGCGCGGCCTCGCACTCAAAAACGAAGCGGAATTCAAAGGCCGAGCCGAGGACGGGGCGCGATTCGAGTTTCGTCAGATTGACGCCCGAGGCCGAGAAACGCTCCAAGACATCGCTCAACGAACCCGCACGGTGCGGCAAGCTCAGCATCAACGCGAACTTATTCGTCTTGGGATAGAGAACGAGATCGCGCGCAATGCAAATGAAGCGCGTGTAGTTGAACGTTGAGTCCATCACATCCTCGGCGATAACCTTAAGCCCATAGAGTTCGGCGCACGCACGCGAGGCGATGACGGCCTGATCGGCGCGGCCAGACGCGGCGAGATCGCGCGCAGCGAGGGCCGTGTTTGACGCGGGGCGCACATGGATGGCGGGGTGCTTTTTAAGGAACTGCGAGCACTGCGCGAGCGCGTGCGGGTGGCTTGAAACCTCCTTGACGTCGGCAAGTGTCGTCCCCGGCCGCGCCAAAAGGACATGGCTCACTTTGAGGCGCACGCTACGCACGATGTGGAAGTGGTGGCGCTGCATGAGATCGTAGACCGTCGTCACCGAGCCAGCCGACGAATTCTCAATCGGCAGAATGCCGTAGACGCAAAGCCCTTTTTCAACGGCCTCAAAGACCTTCTCAAAGCCGTTGAAATAGAGGATCTTGGGGACGGCGAAGAGATGCGAGGCGGCTTGTTGGGCATACGACCCTTCGCCACCCGAGCAGGCGACGAGCGCAACGTCTGGAAGCGGCGCCGTCTTCCCCTTCTGCTCGGCCGCCTCGAGTTCTTCAAGAAGCGGCGCGCGCGACATCATGCGCAGACGCTGCCTCGCCTTGGAAACGCCGAAGAGCGATGCGTAGATGCGGCGCAAACCCACGGCGCAGTCATCGGAAACGCTCTCGGTGACGCGCGCGAGGATGTCACGTTCACGCGCGGGGTCGGAGACGGGCAGGTGCGCGGCGACTTTCGCGTCCGCGACCGCGTCAGCCATGACGAGGCGTTTGGCCAAGAGCGCGACAATCTGATCATCGAGCGTGTTGAGATCTTGCCGTAATGTGTTGAGGTCTTTCATTTTTTTCTTTTTCTTTTTTGAATGGTGTTTGATTTTCTATTTTAGATTTGAATTCGTTTTTGCTTACGCCATTTTGGGGAGCCCCGCGAAGCCGCGTTCAAGGTCTGCGTCCGTCGGAATGTAGTCGCCCATCTGCCCGTCGTTAAACTTGCCGTAGGCGACCATATCAAAGTAGCCCGTGCCGGTGAGCCCGAAGACAATCGTCTCCGCCCGACCCGTCTCCTTGCACGTCAGCGCCTCGTCAATCGCCGCGCGAATCGCGTGAGCAGACTCTGGCGCGGGGAGCGTGCCCTCGGTGCGCGCGAAGAATGTCGCCGCCTCAAAGACCTTCGTCTGCTCAACGCTCACGGCCTCCATGAGATGCTGGTCGTAAAGTTCCGAGAGCATTGAACTCATGCCGTGATAGCGCAACCCGCCCGCGTGGTTCGCAGAAGGAATAAAACCGCTTCCGAGCGTGTACATCTTCGCGAGGGGACAGACCCGACCCGTGTCGCAGA
>CAVHJW010000039.1:0-12621 GCA_963636335.1 bacterium | reverse complement strand
GAACGGCCAATTTCGCCATCGTCTCGATCTGAATCCGCGTCTGATTTTGCGGATCAAAAGGCCGATTGTAGCAGCAGTTGTCAAGATAGACTCGCATAAGGCGGAGAGAACTATACCATAAAATTGGTCAGCGCGGCGGACGAATTTCAGTCAGTGGACGCTCCATTTCAGATTTCGGCTGTTCATGGTTCTTTGGGGATTTTCCGACCCCTTGTCAGTCACGCGCCATGTGCCGCGCCGTTACAAGGTTCTGCCAAGGGCGTTACGCCCCCGGCCGACAGCCGACGTCCTGTGCCCGCCGACCTTTTTCAAAGACCATCTCTCCGCCCGAACAGCACAGTTATCCGAACAGATGAGCAAGTTATACCATATTCTCGCGAACGAACGCAAGTGGGGGAAGTTCTAGATTATTGCCCAAACCTCGCTTCAACGAGTTCTTCGCCGCGGTAGCGCAGTTTGAGCGAGAAGAAATCGCGACGTTCGTCGAGTGCTTTCAGAAAGATCTTGTCGCCCGCCCACATTTTCTTCGTTAGGAGCTCCGCCTTCGGTAGCCAGACGAGCTCGCCCTCGTCGCAGTCGGTCGCGAGCGTGCCCTCAAACGCCGTGCAGGTGAAAAGGTGCATATATTCCGTGCCCCATTCGTCCGAGACAAATGTGACGATGCCGCGCAGGCGGAACGCGGTCATCGTGAGGCCCGTTTCCTCCTTCACCTCGCGCAGGGCGCATTCCTCTGGACTTTCGCCGAGCTCAAACTTGCCACCGACACCAATCCACTTGTCGTGGTTTTCATCGTTCTCCTTCTTCGTGCGATGCAGGAGCAGATAGCGTCCGTCTTTCTCGATGTAGCACAGTGACGTGAGGCGAGGTGCGTAAGTCTTCTTTTCCATGTGCGTATTATATCATAAGTCCCGAAAATGTCGCCTTGACTATCTCGGTCAAAAAGCGGTATAATCAATCTAATAATTAAAGGAGGGATGACGGAAAATGGAAGACCTTCAGAACCTTTTGGAGAAGATCAACCGTGAGGGAGTCGAGAAAGCTGAAGCGGAGGCCGCACGTATCGTCGCCGACGCGAAGACGAAGGCCGACGCCCTTCTCAAAGACGCCGCCGAGAAGGCGCAGGCGATTACGTCCACGGCCGAACGAGATGCGGTCGCCTCAACACAACGCGCGAATGAGACAATCCGCCAAGGCGCGCGCGATCTCGTCTTAAGCGTCAAGGCGAGCTTGGATAGCCTTTTTGAAAAAGTTCTCCTCAAAGACGTTGAAAAGGCGCTCAACGACGAGGCTACGGTCCAAGCGCTCGTCACCGAGGCCATCAAGGGTGTGACAGGGTCTGTTGAGGTCGCCCTTCCGCCTCAGCTCGCGCCCGCTCTCAAAGCGCAACTCGCCGCCTCTGGCAACGTCACAATCGTCGTTGATGAATCGCTCGGTCAGGGCTTCTCCGTCAAGACCGACTCGGGTCGCGTTGAAAGCGCGTTCACAGCCGAAGTCGTCGCCTCCGAAATTGCGAAGCGCCTCCGCCCCGATCTCGCCAACCTCTTGAAGTAGATGGCAACCGACTACATCGTCTCGAGCCTCCCCGCGCTTTGCTTCGGCGCGAAAGCCCCCATCACATGGGCGCGGTTCGCTGAGACGGTCGGCGGCGAAGAGGAGGCTGCACGCCTTCTCGCGCCTTTCGCCGACCTTGACACGCAACTTCGAAACGCCGTCGCTGAATTGCGCACGGCCTCGCAAGAGCACAACCGTCCGACAAAGGGTCTTTCGCTCTATTGGAAGGGGCGCATCGCCGCCGCGTTCGCCGAGAAGGATGTTGCGCGGCGCGACGAAATGCTTGACCACGTCTGGTGGGACGCGGCGGACGAGCTCATCCCCCCCTCATCGCCGCTTGGGCGCGGTGCGCTTGCCGCCTATGCCGTGCGTCTTAAGATCGCCCTCAAGCGCGAAAAGATTTCCGCCCAAGAAGGTCAGAAGGCCTTTGAGAGGCTCACCCAAGAAACGAGAAGAGAGTTCTCATGACAACCAAAGGGAAAATCGTCGGCGTCAACGGCAACATGATTACGGTTGCCTTTGACGGGGCCGTCGCGCAGAACGAAGTCGGCTACGCCCTGCTGGGCGACAAGCGGCTTATGGCGGAAATTGTCCGCGTGCGCGGCACGCGATGCGACATGCAGGTCTTTGACGCAACAACAGGTCTTCGGGTTGATGATACCGTTGAATTCACGGGCGAGTTGCTTGCGGCCGAGTTGGGGCCGGGCATGCTCGCGCAGGTCTATGACGGCCTCCAAAACCCGCTCGCCGAACTCGCACAGGAAGCGGGCAAGATCTCAAAGGACGCCGCCTTCTTCCTCCAACGCGGGCTCTACTTGCCGGGCCTTGACCGCACACGCAAATGGGACTTCCACCCACTCGCAAAAGTCGGCGACCGCGTGCGCGCGGGCGACTTCTTAGGTTGGGTGACGGAGGGCATCTTTGACAACAAGACGATGCCCGGGCACAAGATTATGGTCCCCTTCGCGCTCAAGGGCGTCCAGACAATCAAGTCTCTCGCGGCGGCGGGCGACTACACCGTCACCGAGACAATCGCGACGCTCACGGACGAGTCGGGTGTTGAGACGTCCGTCGCGATGATGCAACGCTGGCCCGTGAAGGTGCCCATCCACTGTTTCAAAGAGCGTCTCGCGCCTGAGGAAACACTGGAAACGACCGTGCGCACGATTGACACATTCTTCCCCGTTGCCGTCGGCGGAACCTACTGCATCCCCGGTCCATTCGGCGCGGGCAAGACCGTCCTTCAGCAAACGACGGCGCGCTACGCGAAAGTTGACGTCGTGATCTCCGCTGCGTGTGGCGAGCGCGCGGGCGAAGTCGTGGAGACGCTCAAAGAGTTTCCTGAGATTGTCGACCCGAAGACGGGTCAGTCGCTCATGAAGCGCACGATCATCATCTGTAACACGTCTTCAATGCCCGTCGCGTCCCGCGAAGCGTCCGTCTACACGGCCGTCACGCTCGCAGAATACTTCCGCCAGATGGGGCTCAATGTTCTCGTTCTCGCCGACTCGACCTCGCGCTGGGCACAGGCGATGCGTGAGCTTTCAGGCCGCCTTGAGGAGATTCCCGGTGAGGAGGCATTCCCCGCTTACCTTGAGTCGCGCATCGCGGCCTTTTACGAGCGCGCGGGGCGTGTTCGCTTGCGCAATGGCGAGACGGGTTCGGTCACAATTGGTGGCACAGTCTCGCCAGCGGGCGGCAACTTTGATGAGCCGGTGACGCAGGCGACGCTGAAGGTCGTCGGCGGCTTCCACGGCCTTTCGCGTGCGCGCTCCGACGCACGTCGCTATCCGGCGATTGACCCACTTGATTCGTGGAGTCACTACCCATCGGTCATTGAAGAGGCCCGTGTTGAGCACGCCCGCGCCATCCTGCGGCGCGGCAACGAGATCGGACAAATGATGAAGGTTGTCGGCGAGGAAGGCACAAGCCTTGATGACTTTACAACCTACTTGAAGGCCGAGTTTCTTGATGCCGTCTACCTACAGCAGAACGCGTTCTCCGAGACAGATGCCTCAACGCCCATTGCGCGTCAGCGCATCATGTTTGATCTCGTTGAGAAGGCTCTAAACGCGACCTATTCTTTCAAGGAAAAGTCCGAGACGCGCGCCTTCTTCCTCTCGCTTCAGCAGATGTTTATTGACTGGAACGACAAGGTCATGGGCACGGCAGAATTTGACGCGCTTCAGAAGACCCTCACGCAAAAGATTGAGGAGGCCTCAGATGTTCAATAACAAAGTCTACCACAAGATTGATGCCCTTTCGGGCTCGGTCGCGACCCTCCGCGCAGAAGGCATCAAATACGGCGAGATTGCTGAGATTGTCTCGCGCGCGGGGACCTCGCTCGCGCAGGTCATCAAGCTGGACGGGCCGAATGTGACGCTCCAGATTTTCGCGGGCGCACGCGGCGTTGACACGGCGGCAAATGTGCGCTTCCTCGGCGAGACGATGAAGGTGCCCTTCTCAGAGGCCCTTTTAGGCCGCGCGTTCACGGGCTCGGGCGAGCCACGCGATGGCGGGCCGCGCATCACCGAGAATCCCTCGCCGATTGGCCAACCGTCGGTGAACCCGGCAAAGCGCGTCATGCCACACGAAATGGTGAGGACGAACATTCCGATGATCGACCTCTTTAACTCGCTCGTCAAGTCGCAGAAATTGCCGATTTTCGCGAAGGCGGGTGAGCCTTATAACGAGCTTCTCGCACGTATCGCGTTGCAGGCCGACTCGGACGTGATTGTCATCGGTGGCATGGGGCTTAAGTACGATGAGTATTTGAAGTTCCGCTCAACACTGGATAAGTCGGGCGCACTTGCGAAGACGGTCATGTTCGTCCATACGGCGGCCGACCCAACCGTTGAGTGTATGCTCGTCCCCGATGTCTCGCTCGCCGTTGCCGAAAAGTTTGCGCTTGAAGGCAAAGACGTGCTTGTTCTTTTGACCGATATGACATCGTTCGCCGATGCGCTCAAAGAAATCGCCATCACAATGGAGCAGATTCCGTCGAACCGTGGCTACCCGGGCGACCTCTACTCGCAGCTCGCCTCGCGCTACGAGAAGGCTGTCGACTTTGAAGGCGCGGGCTCGATTACGATTCTCGCCGTGACAACGATGCCCGGCGACGACGTCACGCACCCCGTTCCAGACAATACAGGTTACATCACCGAGGGCCAATTCTACCTGAAGAATGGACGCATTGAGCCGTTCGGCTCGCTCTCGCGCTTAAAACAGCAGGTCAACAAGGCCACACGCGAAGACCATCGCACGGTGATGGACGCGATGATTAAACTCTACGCGCAGTACAAGGAGGCGCTCGAGAAGCAGTCAATGGGCTTTAAGATGAGTGACTGGGACGAGAAACTCCTTCGCTACGGCCGCGCATTTGAGAAGAATATGATGGACCTCTCGGTCAACATCCCGCTCGAAGAAGCCCTTGACCTCGGCTGGAAGATCCTCGCCGACAACTTTGAGAAAGGCGAAGTCGGCATTCCCTCCAAACTCTCCGATAAATTCTGGCCTCAATGAGACGACTCTTCTCGCTTCCCACGCTCGCGCTCACCCTCCTTCTGGGTGGATGTTTCTCGTTTGATTCAGCCATCTCGCAGCGGACCGGTGACGAACATATCCTTGTCGGAAACTACGGTTGGCGACTCTTTAACGTGATTCCCCTTGCGTGCGGCAACGCCACCGATCCGCGCGAAGAAGTGCAACATGGCCCTTGGGCGTTCTTCCGCGACGATGTGACGATGGACAAGGTCCAACGGCATCTCGTCAACTACGCCGCGACACGGCCCGAGAAAGAACTCGTGGATCTCACTTATCACACGACCGATAGTCTCTTCTTCTCGATTCCCTTCCTTGAAATCCCCGTGCCCATTCCCTACGTCCTTTGCTACCGAGAAATCCAGATTTCGGGAACGCTTCAATGAAAAAGATTCTTTTTTCTTTCGTGTTGATGGCCTTTCTCTTGGGCGGTTGCTATTCTGTCAATGTTTCGACGAAAGGCGATCGAACAATGTGCGTTGCGAGCAACTCGTGCCTCTTGTTGCTCGGGTGTATTCCCCTCGCGTCAGGTGATGTTCATGGCGGCGATGACTCAACAATTGTATTCTTTAAAGATACAACAACCGTTGCCAACAACTTGCATCTCGTTGATGGCGCGATGCGCCGTGAGCATGCTCAACAGACACGCGACCTATCCAGTTATCGCACCGATGAGACCATTCTCTTTCTGATCCTCAAGCGAACAACACTCCGAACGAGCGCAGAATTTATTGACTTTCTTCCTTTATGAGAATCGCACGCCACATTCAAAGACTCGAGGAATACGTTCCTGGCGAACAGCCCGCCTCGCGGTCGGTCGTGAAGTTAAACACGAACGAGAATCCCTATCCGCCCACGCCAAAGATTAAAGACGTTCTCGCACGCTTTGACCTCGACCGTCTGCGCCGCTACCCAGACCCCGTCTTCGTCGCGCTTCGCGAGACATTAGCGCGCCTCAACAAGACGACGGTTGAACACGTTTTCGTGGGCAATGGGTCTGACGAAATCCTCTCGCTCGTCGCGCGCGCATTCGTTGAAGACAACGAGGCAATCGGCTCGCTTGATCCGTCCTATTCGCTCTACAAAACGCTTGCGGCAATTCGAAATGTCCCGTGGGTTGGGTTTCACGAGCTTCCCACCCGTCAGAAAAACGGTGCGCCGTTGAGTCTCTTTCTTCTCACAAACCCGAACGCGCCGACTGGCACCTTTCGCGAGGTCAAAGATATCGCGGCCTTTGCGAAGACGTTTCCAGGTGTTGTCCTCGTGGACGAGGCCTACGCCGACTTCGCGCGCGACACCTGCATGCGCCTTGCGACTGCGCCGAGAAATAAGAATCTTCTCGTGATGCGCACCTTCTCAAAGAGCTACTCGCTCGCGGGGTTGCGCGTCGGCTACCTCGTGGGGCCGAAGGATCTCGTCCGCGCGCTCTACAAGATTAAAGACTCCTACAATGTGGATGCGCTCGCGCAAGCCATCGCACTCGTTGCCGCGAAAGATCAGGCGTGGATGAAGGCGAACGCGAAGAAAGTCGTCAAGACGCGCACGTGGTTCACAAAGGAATTGCGCACGCGCGGCTGGGATGTTCTTGACTCGGAATCAAACTTCGTCTTCGCAAAACCGCCCGCGCCACAAAAGGCCGACAAGATTTTTGCCGAACTTAAAAAACACAACATCTACGTCCGCTACTTCAAGGGTGCCCAGACAAAGGATCGCCTTCGCATCACCATCGGAACGGACGCTGAAATGAAAAAACTTCTTTCTTGCTTAGACAAAAATTCCTTATGAACACTCACCCCGCCGATCAGATGCCGCGCTCCGAGTTGCGCGCGCTCCAACTCAAGAAGCTCCAGACACTCATTCCCTACGAATATGAACACGTTGCGCTCTTCCGCCGCCGTTGCGACGAGAAAGGCGTGAAGCCGCGCGACCTCGCGACCCTTGAAGACCTCGCGAAGTTCCCCTTCATGAAGAAGACGGATCTCCGCGACGAATATCCCTACGGGCTCACCGCCGCGCCGATGAAGGACATTGTTCGCTTTCACTGCTCCTCTGGAACGACGGGCAAGCCGATTTGCATTCCGAACACGAAAGGCGACATTGAAGTCTGGGCCGATGCCGCCGCGCGCTGCCTCATGATGTATGGCCTCACCAACGAGGACGTCCTTCAAGTCAGCTACGGCTACGGCCTTTTCACGGGCGGGCTTGGTCTCCACTACGGTGGCGAGAAACTCGGCTGCGCCGTCTTGCCGACCTCGGCGGGCAACACCGAAAAGCAACTCATGCTCATGCAAGATTTGGGCTCAACGGCCATCGCCTGCACCCCGAGTTACTTTTTGCACGTCATTGAGGTTGCGAAGAAACTCGGCATTGACTTCCGCCGCGACACAAAGCTCCGCCACGGCATCTTCGGCGCAGAGCCTTGGACGGACGAAATGCGTCGTCGCATTGAAACAGAGTCGGGTATCATCGCGCATGACATCTACGGCCTCACCGAAATCTCGGGCCCTGGTGTTGCGGGCTCGTGCGACTGCTGCCGTGGTCTTCACATTTTTGAGGATCACTACTACCCCGAGGTCATTGACCCCGAGACACTAGACGTGCTGCCCGATGGGGAAGAGGGCGAACTCGTCTTCACGACACTTGACCGCTTCGGGACACCTATGGTTCGCTATCGGACGCGCGACTTGACGACGCTTCATTCCGAGCCGTGCGCGTGTGGTCGGACGATTCGTTGGATGGATCGCATCAAGGCACGTTCCGACGATATGCTCATCGTCCACGGCGTCAACCTCTTCCCGAGTCAGGTTGAGACCGCCCTTCTCGGCGTTGAGGGCGTCGCGCCCCACTACCAGATTATCATCACACCAACCGAGACGCTAGACCTTCTCGAAATCAAGGTCGAAATGCGCCCCGAGGCCTTCTCGGACAATGTGCGCGAGGTTGAGGCCCTACGTAAGCGCGTCTTTGATGCTGTCAAACGCATCATCTCGCTTTCGCCGCGCATCACGCTCGTCGCGCCCGAATCACTTCCGCGCTCGGAAGGCAAGATCAAGCGCGTCATTGACCTCCGCAAAAAATAATGCGTGCGTTTTTCTCCAGCGTTCTCAAACACCTCGACAAGCTCGACGCCGCGAAGCTGCGTGAGCAGTATCGTCTCGCGCTTCAGGAAATTGAGAACGAAGAGATCATTCTCGCGGCGCTCGATCGTGGCGTAATTGCGCTCGATCGTGCAGGCGACATTGCCTTTGCAAACCCCGCCGCGCGCACGCTTCTCGGTGACGATCTTCATACCGCGTTGGACGAGCTTGACCTTCCCAAGGGTGTTGCCTCAAAGGTTGAGACGGCCATCACCTACCCCGAGGCGCGAACGCTGGAACTTGAAACGCTCGTCGTTGAGAACGGGACAATCGTCCTCGTGCGCGACACGACGGCCGAGAAGGCGCGCACAGAAGAGGAACTGCGTGCGGGCGCAACAAAGGCCGTCTGCGACCTCGCGGCGGGCGTTGCCCACGAGATTGGGAACCCCTTGAGCGCCATCTCCATGAATTTGCAATTGCTCGCGCGAGACCCAACGGATCGCGAGTCGCTTGATATCTGTCAGGCGCAGGTGAAGCGACTTGACGGCATCATTCGCGAGTTCCTCTCGGCGCTTCGCGCGCGCAAGCCCGTCCTCATCCCGGGCTCACCCGCCGACCCGCTCAAAAACTGCCTCGCCGCGCTCAAGCAGCAGTTCGTTGAGCGTGCCATCCGCGTGCGCGTTGATATGCCAGCCACGCTGCCGCCCGTCGCGCTTGATCGGGACCTCATTGAGCAAGTTTTCTTCAACCTTGTCAAAAATGCGCTTGAGGCGATGCCCGACGGCGCGTCTCTCGCCATTGAGCTCTCCTCCGATGATCGAGATGTCTCAATCGTTTTCCGCGACACAGGTATGGGAATGACGCGCGAGCAACTCGCCCATCTCTTTGAGCCGTATCGCACGACGAAGGAGAAAGGGACAGGTTTGGGGCTCATGGTTTCCAAGCGCATTATCGCCGACCACGGCGGCTCCATTGCCGTTGAATCAGAGGTCGGGCGCGGCACAACATTCACCATTAGGCTTCCGCGCATTGAACGGCGCGTCCGTCAGCTCAAATGAAACCGAAAATCCTCATCGTCGACGACGAAAAGCCGCTCCGTGACACGCTCGCGCGCTGGCTTAAGCCCTCCTATGACTGCCTTGTCGCGAGTAACGCGACGGAGGCTCTTGATCTCATCCGTGCGAATAACGATCTCGCCTTGCTGATCACCGACGTGAAGATGCCAGGCGAAGACGGCGTTGAACTTCTCAAGAAGGCCAAAGAGGCGAAGGCCGATTTGCCCGTCGTGTTGCTCACGGCCTATGGCACAGTTGATCTCGCCGTCGAGGCGATGAAAGACGGCGCGGATGACTTCTTCCAAAAGCCCGTCACCGACCTTGAAGCCTTTGAGCGGCGCATCGCCAAATGCATTCGAACGGCCGCGCTTGAGAAGGAAGTCGCGGCGCTCAAGAGTCAGCTCTCGGGCGAGCTTGAGGAATTTACGGGCAAGTCCCCCGCCATGGAGAAGGTCTACCGCCTCATCCGCAAAGTCGCGCCCACGAATGCGACGGTGCTCGTTGAAGGCCCAAGCGGAACGGGCAAAGAGCTCGTCGCGCGCGCCCTTCATAACCTCTCACCGCGCGCCAAGGGTCCGTTTGTCGCGGTTGAGTGCGCCGCCATGTCAAAGGAGTTGCTCGTCTCGGAACTTTTCGGCTACGCGCCTGGCACGTTCACAGGCGGGCTCAAAGATGGCAAGGCGGGTTGCTTTGAGGCCGCAAGCGGCGGAACACTCTTTTTGGACGAGATCGGCGAAATTGATGCTGACACACAGGTGAAACTTCTGCGTGCGATTGAGTCGCGCACGATTGTGCGTCTTGGGTCAAGCGAGCCCATCGCGGTTGACTTCCGTCTTGTCGCCGCGACGAATCGAAACCTCACGGAGATGGTCAAGGCGGGGACATTCCGCGAAGACCTCTACTATCGCCTCAATGTGATTGACATTCGCACGCCAGCCCTCTGCGACCACAAAGAGGACATCGCCCTTCTTGTCGCGCGCTTCTTAAAAGAATATGCGGCGGCGAACGGAAACCTCGTCACGAGCATTGACCCGAAGGCACTCAAGGCCTTGGAAGACTACGCGTGGCCAGGGAATGTCCGCCAACTCCGAAATGTCGTTGAGAAGATGGTGATTCTCGCCTCAGGGACGCGCCTCACGGTGGATGACCTGCCCGTTGAAATTACGAACGGCGCGGCGGAGCAGACCCCAGCAACCACGTCTCACTCGGAGGTCGCGCCCACAGACGAAATTAAGCCACAACATGAGACGCTTGCCGAAGCCGAGAAATCGCGCATCCTCGCCGTCTTGGCCGCAAACGGAAACAACAAGTCGAAGGCGGCTGTGGAACTCGGCATCTCGCGCCGCACCCTCCACCGCAAACTGAACGAATGGGGTCTTGCGAAATGACGGCTCCCCGCCTCCCTAATCTTCGCATGATGGAATGCGTCGGCGAAGGCGGTATGTCCTCCGTCTGGAAGGCTGAAGATCTCGTCCGCCGCCAGATTGTCGCGGTCAAGATTCTGAAGGCGCCTGAGTCTCTCAGCCCCGAGGAACTTTCGGCGTTCCGCGACGAGGAACACGCCATGTCCGAGATTCAACACCCGGGGATTGTGGAGGCCTACTACATCAACCATGTGGACGGGCTTTGGTATATCGTGATGGAGTTTGTTGACGGCTATACCTTTGCCGAGTTCCTAAACCGCAAGTCGCGTGTCTCGGAAGAGGACGCCCTGCTCATCTGCGAGTCGGTCGCGACGGCTCTTGACTACGTGTGGAATGAGCACGGCATCGTCCACTGCGACATCAAGCCCGAGAATATCATGATCAACTCATCGGGCATCGTGAAGTTGACCGACCTCGGCATCTCGCACCGTTTCGACATCGCGCGCGCGGATACGAGCCACGACGCGGCTGAACACGTTCTCGGCACGCCCGCCTACATCTCGCCCGAGCAGGTCTACGGCGATGTCGAGCTCGACTGCCGCGCCGACATCTACTCGCTCGCCGCAACGCTCTACCACCTCTCAACGGGGCGTATCCTCTTCCCCGCGCTTTCAACGGAAGAGACGATGCGCGCGCATTGTAGCCTCGAGACGCAGGCCAACGATCCACGCGCCTACCAACCCTCGCTCTCAGAGGGCTTCTGCCAAATGCTCGAGGCGATGCTCGTCAAAGATCGCGACGCACGCCTCTCGTCGTGGACCGATGTCCTCCAGATGTGCCAGGACGTTGAGCACGGCATCCGCTTTAAGCCGCGTGAAGGCTCTTCGCCCTCGTCAATTAGGCTCGCTTAAACCCCCGCGACACGTTTGGGGTTCTCGCCTACTTCGTCCAGATGCTTGTCCCCTTCTCAATGCGTGCGGGGTCAATTTTATTTCCAGGTGTCACCTTGCTCCGAATAACGTAGAACGTATCCGGTGCATTCCACTTGCCGCCGACGAGTTTGATGGGGGACTGCCCCGCGCCGACAAGACCGCGATTTTGATAGCCGAGCGCCTTCAAATCGGCCAACGTCTTCGGCGCGGCCTGAATCGCCGTCGTTGCCTTCGGCGCAGGCGCGGCCTCCTTCTTCGTCGTCGCGGGCGTTTTTGTTTTTGGCGCGGTGTCTTTCTTTTTCGCAGTCTGCTTCGGCTTCGCGCTCGCGGCGGCTGGCTTCGGATAACTTTTCGCCATCGTGTCGAGCCCGCCATAAAGCACCTTATTAAGATAGTCGTCACCCACGACAAGCCGCTTCGCGCGCACGTCCGCGTCGTAAGCGGGGCGCGTCTTCAAATTGAGGATGCGGCGGATCGTCGTTGTCGCGAAGAGCATACCGCACCGTTTGCGCCCCCGATGCTTCTTCTTCTGCCAGCGGTTCGGCGCGCCGTAAGCGACATGGCTATGCGCCACAACGCAATGGTCGGGAATCTGATACATCGACTGAAGTTCTTTGACAAGTTGAGCAATCGCTTTAAGTTGCGCCATACTCATAGGCTTGTCGTGGTAGCCAACGCACTCAATGCCGATGGAGACCTTATCAATGTCTTCCTTGCCGTTCCACATGGAGCGCCCCGCGTGGAACGCCTCGCGGTCGCGGTCAACAATGCGATAGACGGAGCCGTCCTCCGTCACGCAAAAATGACATTCGCCGCGCTCCGAGACTTTCTTGAGCGATCCGCGCGCCGCCGCCTCCGTCGTGTGTAAAACGATGAGTTCGGTCGATCGGCGAATCTTGCGCTCGGGGTTGCGCGGCGAACGGTAGCGATTCGATGCGTCAATCGCCGCCGCCTGCATTGAGACGATGCAAAGGAACGCGGCGATGACGATCGAACGAACGTTCACATCAGATGTTGAGCGTTGTCTTGGACCAGTTCTCCTTGCCCGCGAGCAGCGAGGGCGTCGTCATCTCCGGCGGAACCGGGATGCCGAGCATCTGCA
>CAVHJW010000038.1:0-12757 GCA_963636335.1 bacterium | reverse complement strand
GGTCGAGGCACCACGTCACCGCCGCCGCGATCGTCATCACGAAGACGACCGCGCCCGACATGCCGAGGGCCGTCTCGGTCTTCTTCGAGACGCCGAGGAACGGACAGCAGCCCAAAAACCGGCTCAAGACAAAGTTGTTCACCAGCACGGAGCCGACGAGAATCATCAGATAGTAACTCATTTCTAAAGTATTATCCCCTTCTCGCGCGCGCCTGTCAAGGCGGCATTTAGTAATAGTTGACCGTGACCTGCTTGCGGTAGTTGTGTTCGAGCGCGTGCGTCATACGCTTCACGACCGAGCGCCTAAGTTCAAGATCTTGCGGCACATTCGGATCTTGGTGCGATTCATTGACTTTCGTGCCAATGACGAACTCAATGCGATCGTGCGCCATCATGCGCTCCAAAATCGCGCGCGCGGCGAGCGGCTCGTCGCGGACGGGGCGCATTTCTTCCAACGCGGTCGTCACGCGCGAGAGCGTGAGGATGCCTTCCGTCGCGATGCCGATGCCCTCAATGCGACCGACCGGCGGCAGCCCCCCCGCGCGGCGAAAATCGTCCATATCAACCTTGACCTTGCACTTGAGTTCGCGCTCAATGATGTTCGCCGTTGTCCCGCCGCAAATGACGACGTGATCAGGCCCGATTTTCGCCTGCTGGGCGAACTCCGCGTCGTGATCTTTGTAAAAGGGCGGACCCGAAAGAATGCGCATGACGCGCGGGCGGCGCAAGTAGATGGCCACACAGGTGATGTCGTCCTTACATCCACCCGGCGTGAGCATCAGAGCCTTTGAGGCAATGGAAGCCGAAAGCTCCTTCGCCGAAATCTCGGGGTCAAAGTGGACGAGATCGCGCGCATGAGCGAGAACGCCCGAGCGTCGCCAGCCGAACTTCATATCCTTGCGAACGCCGAGACCCGACTGCGTGACGCCGTCAGAACACAAAATGATGCGATCGCCGATGCGGAAGTCCGCCTCGCACTCGCGCACCTCACGGTCGGGCCAGTGCGACGAGACAATCCAGTCATCCTTGAGCGGCGGGACCTCCTCCGCACCGCGTAGGTGAATGTAGCCCGGATTACCCATCTCGGTAATCTTCGCGCGCCCGCCCAGACGAAAGTCAAAAAGTGAGAACGTCGCGTAGCCAATCTTGCGCACCTCGCAGACGGGCAACGAGTCCATAATAATCTCGGCCGCCTCCAGAGTCGGAATATTCGACTCCAAAAACTTGATCGCCATGGAGGTCGTCATCGTCGCGAGAACATTCGCCTTGACGCCACTGCCAAGCCCATCCGAGAGCGCGCAGAGATGGCGGTGCTCTTTCTCAACCGTCAGAAAGCGAACGTCATCGCCACACGCCGCTTGTCCGGTCTTCGTGTGTTGCGAGACCTCCATCTCGATGAAGACGTCCTCAGCCATTGAGATAGCTCCCATCGTCCTCGGGTCGAAGCCGCTTGCCCTCGGTGTGCGACTCGTACGCGCCCGCAATCTCGTTGAGCATGATTTCCGTCTCGGCAATATGCTCGCCGAAAAGACGCGCGACTTGTTGAACCGTGTAGACATTCTTCGCGATAACCTCGCGCGCCTTGGCGGCGATCTCCTCGCGCCGCCCCTCGTTTTGCGTGACATCCTGCACGACCGCGCCCGCGAACTCGCCCTTCGCGATGGGGAAGACGCTCACATTGACAAGACGATCTTTCCAAGGCTGACGATATTTCACAATCTCGCTGCCGTGTTCAAGCGCGCCCGTGAAGAGGTCCGTGAACTCGCCCATCAGCGAACTCGCGTCAATGCCTTCAAGGTTTCCGAGCGCGTCAAAAACAGCCGTCTCGCCCGCCATCTCCGCAAAGACGCGGTTACATTCCGAAACGAGAAGTTGGCCATCCACGATGACGACGCCCGCCGGGATGTACTTGATAAGCGCATTTGACGTGCGCTCAAAACTACGCTTGAGAAATGTGTGACACTGCGCCTCCTCGGCCTTGCCCTCCAGAAGCGCGCGCGCGAACGCACGACACGTCTCATAGCCGCACGCGCCGCAGTTGAGTTCGTCAGCCTTTGTCGTCTTGCCCACGCGCGCGAGCGCGGCCGCGAGCGCTGTCTCGTCGATCGCGCGTTCCTCCTGCGGCTCGGCGGGATAGGCGGCGGTGCCGCAGTGCGCGACGCACCGCCCCACGCTCGTTTGCAGAGGCGAGATGGCATCCGTCGCGAAGAGCGTCTTGAGCGACGCACCCGCGCGCGGCATCGCAGGGCCATTCACGCACCCGCCTGGACAGGCGAGCGCCTCAACGAAAATCTTGCGTTTAGGCGATGTCGGCAACGAAACCTCGCCCTCACCGAGAAGACGACGAAGTGACTCAAGCCCCGAGACCGAAACATAGCGAACATCGGTCTTACCATCGCGCAAGGTGTCGTTCATGCCACCTTCCACAGAGTAGAAGCGACCCTCCTCGGCGGGGCCGAGGGCGAGAGGCGACTCGTCGTCAAAGGCAATGCCCTTCTCTTCCAGAAGTTTTTCAAGCGCGGGGAACACGCACGCGAGCGCGAGCTCGTCGGGGTGCGCATCGGCCTCGTTCTTTTTCGCGGCACAGGGCCCAAAGAAAACGACTTTCGCGTCCTCGCCGAACGCGGCCTTGAGGAGCCGCGCATGCGCACGCACGGGCGAAGGGAGCGGCGAGATAAACGGCGCGTAGGCAGGCAGATATTTACGAATCATGTCCACAGCCGCAGGGCACGCGCTCGAGATGACGAGCGGCGAGGTCGTTGTCTCAAGAAGGCGCGAAACGTGCGCGCTCACCGCCTCCGCGCCATGCGCCGTCTCGCTGACACCCGTAAAACCGAGGCGCTCAAGGGCGCGGGCGAGTTGCCCGATTGTCACGCCCTTAAAATAGCCCGCGAAACTCGGCGCGACCGAGGCGTAGACCTTCTCGCCCGAGACAAGAAGCTCTTTGAGACGCGCAAGGTCGCTCCGAATCTTCTTCGCGTGCGCGGGGCAGACGCGAACACAGGAGCCGCACGCGACGCACGACTCCGCAATAACTGAGGCCTTGCCGTTGACGATGCGAATCGCCTTGACGGGACAATGGCGGACGCACTTGTAGCAATCTTGGCACTCGTTTTCAATCGTGTAAACAGGTGAGTTCACGTGAACGTCCTTTCAAGGAGATCCTTCATGACGAGGGGGTCAACACCCGTGTGGACTTTGCCGTTGATGATGACGATAGGGCCTTGCGCGCAGTTGCCCGTGCAGAGCGCCGCGCCGAGTTCCACATCCACATCGTCACGGAGACCGCGTGCGGCGAGAAACTTCTCACAGAGCGCAACATTCTTCTCGTTGCCGCGCGCAAAGCAACTACTGCCCATACAAATTGTGATTGTCGGTCGCTGAAACTCGCCCATCGCCCTTCCCCCTGTCGTGACGTTAACGGTATTCTTCAATTATACCACACGACAGCCGCGCGCGCTGGCAGAGATCGGCGGAGATCGGCGGCGATATTCCCCCTTGCATATTTTGCAGAAATACGATATACTGTGGGGCTTAAATTACAAACTAGGAGAAGAAAAAACATGACAAATACATGCTCGGCTATGACGCTCTTCGCCCTCGTGTTTAGCGCCTTGACGGCACAGGCCGCAACGCCTGTGGCTATCTGGGATCGCGACTTCAACACGGCGACAAGCGGCATCTATACGCTGGACCTCAACGGAAACACGGCCAATCTCTCGGATGATAAGAGCGTCACCAATTCGCTCACAATCTCGTCCACAAACGGCATCTTGATTGACAGCACGGGCGATACCCTTAATAACTATACGATTATTGTTCGCTGCTCAAATATCAATCTGAGTTCAAGCGACAAGCAGGCGCTTTGGACGACGCAGAGTGGCTCCTATCTAGACGGCATCGGTGTTGCCCTACCAGCAAACAACGCGAGCCCGATTGGAATCAATGGATATAACTACAGCAACTACGCTAATAGCCTAACACTTGATAGTGGCATCCCTTCAGGCACAACTTCTCTCGCTTTTCAATATTATAGAAGCCAGAATGATGAAGTTAGTGGCACAAGAGCTTATGCTATTACTTCTAGCACCGCGACCAATATTTATAAAGCGGCTAAACTTAGATTCACAAACAATTCGCCCGCTTCATCACAGCTTGCTCTCGGTGGCCTTCGTGGCACGAACACGAATTACAAGGCTGCGACGGGCATGACAATCACCTCAATTGCGATTTTCAACACGCAGTTGACCGAATCCGACATCGCGGCCTACCAGTTCCCGATTGAAGTCAAGGAAGCGGAAGAAGAGGCGAAAAAGAAGGCCGAAGAAGAAGCCAAGAAGGCTGAGGAGGAGGCGAAGGCGCGCGATGAGGCGACTCGCCAGGCGGCCGTGACGATTCCGACGATCGCCGTCTCCGATGTGACGACAACGAAGATTGATGACGCGACGCTCGCCATTGACTTCACCGTCTCGGGCGCGAATGACTATGCGGCCGACTACCTCATCTCTGTCACGGCGACGAAGGATAGCACGACAACAAAGGCCACGACGCTCTCGGGCGCGACAAACTGCGTCAACGGCGCGCACCGCGTCTATTGGGATATCACGAAAGACAACTACACCTATGACGCGAGCGCGACGATTGCGATTACATTTAAGCCCATCACCTATTGCGTCATCGACCTTTCGGCGGGCGCGACAGACGGCGCGACCTATCCCGTCACTTACTATGTTGACGAGATTGAGGGCGGGTTCAACGAGGACGAATACAAAACGACGAAGCTTGTCTTGAAGCGCGTTGAGGCGGGCCTCTTCTATATGGGAACCGTTTCGAACCTCGTTGCCATCACGAAGCCCTACTACATGGGTCTTTTTGAAGTCACGCAAAAGCAGTGGGAACTTGTCACGGGAACGAACCGCACATACGTGACAACCGACTATTTCCCAAATGCAATCGGCGATATGCACCCTGTCTATGAGTTAAGCTATGCTGAGATTCGCGGTGCCGACAAAGGCGCAACTTATCCGGCCACAACCGACGTTGACGACGATTCCTTCCTCGGCCTTCTCCGCAAACGTTCGGGCGTGAACTTTGATCTTCCGACCGAAGCACAGTGGGAACACGCCTATCGTGGTGACACGACAACGACTTATAGTTGGGGCGATGAAGTCAATGACGACTATCTTTGGTATCTCAATAATTCCACAAACGCCAATGCATTTACCATAAACAACGTCGGAACAAAGAAGCCCAATCAATTAGGTCTCTATGATATGTCAGGTAGCGTCTCTGAAATTTGCGCCGACTATTACGCTGATCCACTCACAACCGTTGGCATTGACCCCGCAGGTCCGGCATCAGGAGATGTTCGTGTGAAACGAAATGGTGGGTGCTCAAGTGAAGCAGATGAATGCACAGCCTTTATTCGCACTGGACTTGGTACTGTCTCTTGGTCAGGTTTCCGCCTCGCGGGCCCCATTGCGACGGCCGCCGCCGAGGAGAAGGACCCTGTCCCCGAAATTGCGACAACCGCCACGGCGGGTGACATCGCGGCGGCCCTCGAAGGCGCGGGTGACGCGACGCTCGTTAAGAAAGTGACGACGTGCGAGAAGTACACGAACTACCGCGCGTGGGTCACAAAGATTGCGGGCAACACGTTCGCCGACCGCAAGAACGTGAAGGCTGCGACAAACAGTTACCTCGGCTATGCGCTCAACCTCTCCACGCTCCCGGCCGCGCTCCCGCAAGACGGCGATCTCACGGTCGAGAGCCTTGCCGCAAACACGGAGAAGTCTGGCGAATGGAAGCTCGCCCTTTCGCTCAAGAACTACGACATTGGCTCGGATGCGCTTTCCGCCAACCTCAAGGAGCTCTTCACGGTTGAGTGCACGAAGGATCTCTCGGCGTCCAGCACGTGGACGACGGATCTCGTTGAGACGACCTTTGAGACGCCTGTGAACGGCGATGCCATCATCTCGGTGAAACCCACCGACACGACGGCGACCTCGCTCTTCATCCGCCTTCGCCTCTCGCTCTAACGCGAGAAGGCCAAGGCCAAATAAAACAGACAGACAAAAGGAATGCGCGGGTTATTAAACCCGCGCATTCCTTTTGCGTGAAACGCCTTTAAGCCGTTAGGCGCCGAGCTGCATGCGGCAGAAGCGCTTGATCGTGATCGGCGCGCCGACTTCCTTCGAGACGTTCTCGAGGTACTTCTCAACGGTGATGTCGCCGTCCGCAACGTAGTCCTGCTTCAAGAGGCAGATCTGGCTGCAGAACTTCGCGGCCATGCCCTTCTTGATGCCGACGAGCGCCTGCTCCGGCGGAAGCTTGCCCTTCTGTTCCTTGAGCGCGTTGAGCTTGATCTCAAGCTCGGCGTCGATCTCGGTCTGTGGGACTTGCGTGGGGCAGATGTACTTCGGGGCGTTCGCCGCGATGTGGAGGCACACCATGTGCGCCGCGTCATCGAGCTTCTCGCCCGGCTTATCGCAACCGAGCTCAACCATGACGCCGATCTTGCCGCCCATGTGGATGTAACCGGAGACGCAGCCCGCGCCCTCGAGCTGATAGCGCTCGCTGCGGCGGATCTTCACGTTCTCGCCCGTCTTCGTGAGGAGCATCTTGTAGTCGTCGTTCAGCGTCGCCTCGACGTCCTTGCCCTCGAGCGCGACCTTCGCCGCGTCGTCGACGAACTTGATGAAGGCGTCCGTCTTCGCGACGAAGTCCGTCTCGCAGTTCACTTCGGCGAGCGCGAGGGACTTCTTGTCCGCCGCGACGGCGAGGGCGACGATGCCCTGCTTGGACTCCTTGTCGACGCGCTTGGCGGCAACGGCGAGACCCTTCTCGCGGAGATACTTGACGGCCTCATCCATGTTGCCGTCGGTTGCCTTGAGCGCCTCTTTGCAAGCGCCCATGCCAGCAGCCGTCGCTTCGCGAAGCTGCTTGATCATGTCAATCGTGATATCCATTTTTAAATATCCTTTCTTAAGTCTTACTCAGCCTTCGGAGCCTCGGCCGCGGGAGCCGCCGCCTGAGCCTCAACGGCCGCCTGCGCCTCGACGACCTTCGCCTGACGCTTCGCCGCGAGATCAGCCTTCGCCTTCGTCTCAGCCGCCTCCTTCGCCGCACGCGCAGCCGCCTTCACGTTGGCCGCAACGCCTGTCTTCTTCGCACCCGCCGTTGCACGCGGCGCACGCGGTGCACGCGCCTTGCGCTCGGCGCGCGCGGCCTTCTCGGTCGCCTCACGCTGCGCACGCTCAGCCTCGCGCTTGCGGTTCTCTTCGGCCGCCTTCGCGCCGTATTCCTGGTTCGCGCCATCGATCACCTTCTTGAAGCCCTCAAGAAGAAGCTCAACGCCGCGCACGGAATCATCGTTACCCGGGATGACGTAGTCAATCGGCTCAGGATCTGCGTTCGTATCAACGAGGCCGACCACAGGGATGTGAAGGCGCGTCGCTTCCTTGACCGCATTCAACTCCTTCACGCAGTCAATGATAACAACCGCGCCCGGAAGTTCAACCATATCGGCAACACCCGTCAGGTTCTTCTCAAGCTTCGCGAGCTCGCGACGGAGCACCGAATTCTCCTGCTTGTGCTCGGAGAGTTCGCCGCCGTTCGCCTTCGCCGTGGCCTGCAACTGGCGCATACGCTTGACGGACGAGCGAATCGTCTTCGCGTTCGTGAGCGTGCCGCCGAGCCAACGCTCGGTCACGTAGAACTGATCGACAGACGTGGCCATCTCTTTGACCTTCTCGGCGACCTGCTTCTTCGTCGCGACGAAGAGAACCTTCTTGCCGTTCAAAATCGTGCCACGCAGGAACTCGGCCGCTTCGTCAAGAAGCACAACTGTCTGCGCGAGGTCGATGATGTGCGCACCATTGCGCTTATCAAAGATGTAACCTTTCATCTTCGGATTCCAGCGCTTCGTCTGGTGACCAAAGTGAAGACCCGCGTCAAAGAGGTCCTTGAGCGTGATGCCCGTGAGGGCGGATGTCGGCATTTCCATTTTGTTTCTCCTTATGACTTTTTTGTTTTTGTCAATCCGCTTTGTCCCCGGATGGATACCGGAAATCATTCGCTTCAACCCGCCCACCATGGGCGAATTAAGGAACAGTATATCATATCCGCCCGCCGTGTGTCAAGCGAGGCCGATTCGGTTTCCAGGTAGGAAACGGACAAAACCCTTGAGCCGTAGCTCCATAACGAGCGCATTTACGCGCGCGGTTGGCAGTTTCGTCTCGCGCACAAGTTCGTCAATCGTGACGCCCTCGCGCTCGACATACGTCATGACGAGGGCCTCTTCAACCGAATAGGGCGGCGTTTCGGGGTCGGACGCTGGCGTCGCGGAAGCTTTCATCGCGCCCGGCTTGCGTCCAAAGAAGTCGCTCACAACCTCCAAGACATCATCCGCGCCACGAACGAGCGTCGCGCCCTCGCGAATGAGGTGGAGACACCCCTGGCTCATGCGATCTGAGACGCGACCGGGGAACGCCATGACGGGGCGACCCAATTCGGCGGCGTAGCCCGTCGTGATAAGCGTCCCCGATCGAAGCGGACACTCAACGGCGACAACACCTGTCGCGAGCGCGGCCACGACATGGTTGCGAATGGGGAATGTCGTCTGGTCGGCGGGGCGGCCAAATGGAAACTGACTTACGACCGCGCCACCCTTCTCAACAATCTCGCGCGCAAGCGCACGATTCTCCTCGGGATAGAAGACATCAAGAGCCGAGCCAATCACGCCCACCGTCGTCCCCGCCGCGTCAAGCGCGCCGCGATGCGCGGCCGCATCAATGCCGAGCGCGAGACCCGAGAGGACGGACCAACCGGCCACGGCGAGATCGTGCGCAAGCGCGGTCGCCAGCGAGGTGCCATGCGATGTCGCGCGACGCGTGCCGACAAGCGCAACAGATGGTTTTGAGAGCGCCTCGACCGATCCCTTCACGTAAAGCGCGAGCGGCGACTGCGGAGCGGCAAGAAGGCGCTTCGGATAGCCCGCATCAGCAGGCGTCAAAATGGTGACGCCCCACTTCGCGGCAAGCGTCTCTTCCTTCTCAAAGAGAACCTCGCCACCCGTCCGCGAGACCTTTTTCGGAAACGCCTCCCATGCCGCCGCGACAGAACCCGCCTTCTCAACGAGGCGCGCGACAGTCGCGCCGCCCACATGGTCGGTCAGATTAAACGCAATGTACGCTTGACGGTCGGTCATGTATTTTGATATACTATAGTCTCGCTTGGCACATTGGCCCCATCGTCTATCGGCTAGGACACGAGCTTTTCATGCTTGGTAGAGGAGTTCGACTCTCCTTGGGGCTGCCAATAGACAAGATCCCACAAAGGGCTTTAGCCTTGGTGGGATGCCTTGATTTTCTGACTCACGGCGAGCATACGCTCACCCAAGTCCTCAAAGCCGACATCCGACGAATAGACGTCCTTGTAGTATTGGTACGCCTTCTCAAGATCGCCTGTGTCTTCCGCGCAACGCCCGAGTTGGTAAACGACTTTCTTCTTGAGGTCATCCATTGTCGGAATCGCGTCGCGCGCCGTCTCAAGCTGCATGACGCCCATATCTGTCTGCCCCTGATAGAGGAAGCACATCGCAAGATAATAAAGCGCCCAGAGCCGGTCCTTCGGCGACTTCTGCGCCAATTGCAAATGCGTGAGCGCATCGTCGTAATAGCCGTATTCAAAATACTGCCGCCCCAGTTCAAAACGCAAATGCAAATCATTCGGATAGCGTTCAACGCGCTGGGCAAGATCGTCAAAGACGAACTGGTTCTTCTCGCCCTCCATCTGGTCGGCTTCTTCTGTTCGACCCTCCTCGCGCAGAAGGCTGATCTGCTGATCGTAGTATTGAACCTTCGTCTGCGAGAGCATACGATCGAGCTCAGGGTCCATTGTGCCAGAAACTTCAATCGCCGCCTCAAGAACCTCAATGGCCTCGTAGAACTGCTTGGCCTGAATGTAGAGTCGTGCGAGCGCACGACGCGCGTTCATATTCTTCGGCTCGGCTGCGATTTGGTCGAGTTTCTCCTTGATGAGCATCTCCGCATCGGAGCCCGCGACGACCGCCTTATTCGCGGCGTCGAGTTTCGCCGCCTGTTCCTTGTTCGCGATGAGATTCTGAAAGCCACCCTTTTTGCCGACAGAGTCGGTCCAACCCGCACTCATTGTCGCCTGCGCCTCGGCGTTCTTAAGCATTGCCAAAACGCGCTGATCCCCTGGCTTCAGTTCCGAGAGTTTGCGGTAGGCATCACGCGCCTTGTCCCAGCGTTTAGCCATCGTGTAGTAAGTTGCCACACGCTCCAAGAGCGACGGATCTTTATTTGAGCACTCATACGCCGCCTCAACCGTGACGGCCGCATGATCGGCCTTGCCCGCCGCCTCGGCCGCCTTCACGGCCGCCTTAATGTTGTCAGGGTCAAGCGGATTCTGCGCGAGGAGTTTTTCCGCCTCGGCCATCGCAAGAGCCCCCTCGCCTTTCTTGACATGCGAGAGAATCTTCTGACGCGCCGCCGCGAAGCCAATCTTTGCGAAGAGCCCCGACTTACCACCGTTCTTGCGAAAGTTCGCAATCTGCGCGGCGCGGAGAAGTTTGCGCGTCTCAAGAACATCTGGCGCGGCCGCCACCGCCTCCATGAGCATATCAACGGCAAGATCATACTTGCCCGTCTCGAGCGCCTGACGGCCGCGATTCGTGAAGTTCTGAGCCTTTTGGGCAAGATCAACCGCCATTTTACGACACCTCCATACGCGCGTCAAAGCCGAGCGAGTCCGCGATGCCCTTGGCCTTATACGTCTTGAGCATGAAATGCGTCGCCGTTGAGAGAACGCCCTCAATGGTCGAAAGATCTTGCGCGACAAACTGCGCGACATCCTGCAACGACGCGCCCTTCACAAAAACGAGAAGGTCGTAACCGCCGCTCATCAGAAAGCACGCCTCAACCTCCGAGAAGCGTGAGACGTGCTCGGCAATCTTTCCGAAGCCACAGTCGCGCTGTGGCGTGATCTTGAGTTCGATGACAGCATGCACATCATCCATCGTTCGTTCCCCCTTACTCTTTCGACCATTTCATGTTGAGCAAATCATCCACGACCGCGCGCGCGAGGTCGTCCGCAAGACGACCCGACGCATCACGCTTGGCCGTTGTCATATCGCCATTCGCCATCAGCGTCGTGCGAGGGCGATACATTTTCGCCTCAACGAGCACACGACCTGCGCGTTTGTCAATGACCGAAACCTCGACCTCGGCCGTCATCTCAGAGGATGCCGCGCGCGCGAGCGTACGGCGGCTCGTGACGGCATCACCCGTTGAAACACTCTTTACGACACCCTGAATCTCAAGCGCGGCCTCGTCGGCGCGGCGAATTGAGAACGTGCCCTCGCGCTGAAGCTCGCGCAACACTTGGCGCGTCGCAACCGCGCCCATCTCGCTCAAGTCGGACTCATTGCGAAATGTCGGCACCGCAACCGTGCGCATCTTCTCGGGAACGCGCGGCGTCCACGAATACGACGTCGCGCAACCCACGAGCGCGAACACGGCCAGAAGAGACGAGAGACAAGAGAGTTTTTTCATCATTCACCTTTCAGTTCAACAAGACGGCGCTCGGCCTCGGGCGCGTGCGCACTCTGCGGGTGCTCCTTTAAGAATTGCTCGTAGGCGCGAATCGCGCTTCGGCGCGTACGCGTGCGCGAATCGTAGAATGCGGCCGCCTTAAAGTCCTCATCATCAAGGCGAGAGAGAAGGTCGGCGAGCGACGCCTCAACCGTCTTAAGATCTTCGCCTTCGGCCGTCTTCTTCGCGCGCTCAAGGAAGCGAATCGTATCAAGGACGCGCGCGCGATTGTAGTCGCGTTTCTCCAAAATCGTCATACGCACCGTCGCCTCGCGGACGAGCGCAGCCTTCGCTTCGCGCGTGCCGTAGTAAAGGTTCTGCAGGTTTTCGTAAACCTGAACCGCCTCATCAAGGTCGCCCTCCTCAACGCGCAAGTCGCCAATCGTCAGCATCGCCGCGCTCGCCCACGTCGCGCCGGGCGCGCGCAAAACGCAACACTCATAGGCGCGGCGCACCTCCGTTGAATTGCGGAAGTGGAAGAAGAGAATCGTCTTACCCTCCTCACGCATCCGACCCGCGATTTCGTACATGCGATCAACGGCCGCACGATAATCGCACTGCGCCGAGTAGAAGTCGACGAGATAGCGGTATTCGGCGAACGCATCATCGAGGTCGGCTTCTTGCTCAAAGAGAATCGCCGCAAGGCGCGTTTGAGCGCGCGCCGCCTCGGGCGCGGTTGGCCACTCACGCACAAGCGCATCATAGGCCTTCACCGCCTTCGCCCCATCGAGCGCAACGTCGAGCGACTGCGCGTAGCGGAACTGCGCCGCGCTCGTCTCTTCCTTCGGCCCGTTGATGAACGCAAACCAACGCTTTTCTTTGCGCTCGGGCGCGAGTGCATCCTTGTCGGGATCAAACCCCGGGTAGGCATCAGTCGCATAGCGGACGCCTGGACCCGGGCCCGCGCCGACTTGATCAGCCGACTGCGCGAAGAGAGCCGCCGACGAGAGGGCGACGAGAAGGCAGAGGAGCATTCGTTTCATAATCTCTTCCATTATACCACGCACGCCGACTCTTTTTCTACGCCTTCTTCATCTGCGGGAAGAGGACAATGTCGCGGATCGAATCCGTGCCCGTCAAGAACATAACGAGGCGGTCGACGCCGATGCCGAGGCCGCCCGTCGGGGGCATGCCGCACTCGA
>CAVHJW010000037.1:0-12923 GCA_963636335.1 bacterium | reverse complement strand
TCGCCTTCCAGCTCGTCGTCGGCTACGTCATCGCGCTCTCGGCCTACCAGATCGGTATGCTCGTTTTGGGCGGCGGCTTCGGCGTGTGGACGGCGGTCGCGATTCTCGTTGACCTCGTGGTCGCTTGGGCGATTTTCCGCCCGGCGCCGAAGGGGGTGACGAAGTGAACGTCGGCTCAATCGTCATCCTCGCGCTCGTCCTTGGAGCGGCCGCGTTCGCCGCGTGGCGGGCGTTGAAGAAGGGCGCGCCGTGTTCGTGCGGCGCGAGCCACAAGACCTGCAAGGGCGGCGAGTGCTGCTGCTGCGAAAAAAATTAAAAAACCCCCTTGCGCAGAACGACCGTTTTTACTATACTACTAACTCAAAAATTTGCCGAGGCGAACTTGATTCTCTTTGGCAAGCACAAAGAAAGAAAAGAAAGATAAAATGAACACAAAGCACATGTTGGCAGCGTTCGCCTGTGCAGCCGCTTTCTGCGGCAGCGTTCAGGCCGCTGAAGCGGAATCCGAAGAGACGAAGCAGGGTTGGAACTTCGCGATGGGCGAAGGCATCTCCTATGGAGAAACGCCGATCGCAACGGCCGAGTTTTCAATCGCGATTGACTCGAAGTTCCTGAGCTATGGCCTCGTTGACAATAATCAGCCGATTATGACTCCCGCGGCATCGCTCACGCTTTTCGATTGGCTCACCTTCAGCGTTGAGTCGGTTTTCGACATGACGAAGTATGGTCGCAAGGAAGTGGACGGCGAGGAGCTCTACTGCAACCGTGCGGGTCGCTATCAGGAACTTGACCCGGGTGCCGCGATTGAGCATTCGTTTAGCGCGGAGGATTATGAGTGGCTGCCGACGACGATTGACTTCTCGCTCGGCTATATGTACGAGTATCATCCGCGGTCCTTCAACGTGGGTCAGGACGACACGCAGTTCATCAACGTCGAAATCGGCCTGCCCGACCTCTGGTTTGAGCCGGTCGTCGCCTATGAGCGCGACATTGACCGCGATGACGGCACGTATGTGAATCTCTCAATCGGTCACACGTTTGAGGTTTGCGACTCGCTCACGCTTCGCCCGTCGATTGCGCAGGGTATTGGCAACTCGCGCCGCGTGAAGGGTTACCTGAACGTCCATGATCTGGACGGTGAGGAACGTCCGCTTGACCACGGTGGTCTCATGGACACCTGCGTCCAGCTCGACCTTGAGTGGGCGATTACCGATTATCTGACGTTCGGCGCGTATGTCGCTTACTCCGACTACCTCTTCGATCGCAAGATGCGTGATGCGGCGCGCGATTACGAGGCGTCGGGCAAGTGGGATCACAGCTACAACTTCGTTGGCGGTGTCTCCCTCGCGCTCGCGTTCTAATTCAAGAAGAACCTTTTAAAATTCCTGTTGGTGGTTACAGCGGGTCCCCGGTGTCGGAAGTCTGACACCGGGGCGTTTTTCGCCTTATCGGTCGTATGCGGTTTGCCTCGTGACTTCCCAATATGGTATAATTGACTTCTGTCATGTCTAAGGTAGCCATTGTCGGAGTCGTCGGACGAACGAACGCGGGCAAGTCGACGCTCGTCAATCAGCTCGTCGGCGAGAAAGTTTCAATTGTTTCGCCTGTTGAGCAGACGACGCGCAACACCGTGCGCGGTATCGTCTCGGACGCGCGCGGTCAGCTCGTCCTTTTGGATACGCCTGGCCTTCACAAGGCGGTCGGCGAACTTGGGCGCCTGCTGAACCGTATGGCGCGGCGAAGCGCGGCGGGGACGGATGTGACGTGCGTTGTCTTTGATGCCTCCGAAGAGCCGCAGATGGAGGATGTCGGCTGGATGCAGCGCATTGCGAAGGAAAAGACTGAGAAGGTCGTCTTCGTCCTCAACAAGGCCGATAAAGCGCCATTCTACGAGACGATGTATCGGGATGCGTGGAAAGAGGTTGAGGGGAGCTTCCCAAACGTTGTTTGGACAAAATCCATCGCTTCAACGCCAGGGGGCGCGAAGTCGGTTTTGGATGCGCTTTTTGACCTTGCCGAAGAGGGCGAGAAACTCTTTGATGACGACATTGTCACGGACTATCCGCGCAAGCTCGCAATCGCCGATACCATTCGCGAGAAGTATCTTGCCAAACTCCATCAAGAATTGCCGCATGAGCTCGGTGTCTTCGTCAAGGCAATCCGCGAGAAGACGCATGAGGGTCGTCCTGTCTGGGAAATTGATGTTGACATTCTCGTGAACCGCGCCTCGCAGAAACCCATCGTCATTGGTCGCGGCGCTGAGATCATCAAGTATGTACGCAAGTGCGCCGAGCGTGAGGTCGGCGATGTCTTCGGCGTGAAGGCTGAGATGACGCTTTGGGTGCGTGTTGAGCCGAACTGGATGAAGAATAAGCGTCTCCTCTCCGATATGGGCTATCTGGGAGATCTCGTTTAAAAATGATGCGCCGTCTCGTCCTCCTTTTTATTCCGTTTTTCGTCGTCGGTCTCGTCGCGTTCGGCGAGACGGTCGCCGCGCCAACGCCGTCTGATGGCGAACTTGACATCGTGCGCCAAGCCTTGCGCGACGGTCTTTGGGATCTCGCGCGCACACATGCGTCGCGCCTCCCTGCGGAGACTGCCGCGCGCGTCGTTCTTGAGAGTTATGCGCGTGAGGATCGTTGGGACAAGGTGCGGGAGGAAATAGAAAAAGTCCCCGCCGACTGGAAGAGCCCGGTCTTTCGCTACTATCGCGCCGTCTTGGCGGGCGACCTGAAGGCGGCCGCGCTCGCTTTGCGTGAAGGCGGCTCGCTCGCGGGGCTCGCCGAGGCGAAGATGCTTGAGGCCGACCTCTGCGTGAAGGACGGCCGCCTTGATGAGGCGCGTACGCTTTGGCGCGAGGTCGTTGCCGCGACGAATGCGGGGGCGTGTGCTTTCGCGCGCGCGAGTGTCAATCTCGCCGACACAAATCTTTTGCGCACCGCTCTCTCAAAAACGCTCCCCACGGGGCTACGACGCGCCGTGGCGCTTCGCCTCGGCGAGGCGCTTCTTCCAAATGCGGCAACGCGCGCGGAGGGTGAGCGGACGATTCGCGCCGTCGTGGCCGAAAGTCCCGATGCGGACGGGGCTTGTGAGGCGTTTGTCGCGCTGGCCGCCGCACGTCTTTCGGCGAAGGACTTCGTCGGCGCACTTGATGCTCTCGCAGAATCGTGCGAAATCTGGCCGAAGGCGGCGAAACGCGCCGACGTTCAGGAGTATCGCGGCGAGGCCCTCATGGGGCTTGATCGCGCGAGTGAGGCGCTCGAGGCCTTTCGTCGCGCGGAGACGCTCTCTGATTCGCTTGTCGCGCGCGCGCGTTCCGTTCTCAAACAGGGCGATGCGCTTTCTGCGTTGGGGCGCGGCGCGGAGGCGATGGCCGCCTATCGAAAGGTTGCGGAGACCTATGCCGAGACCGAGACGGCCGCGTTGCTGAAGCGTGTCATCCGCCTGCGCGAGCTTGAGGAGAAGGGGTGCGCCGCGTTTCGGGCGTATCGCTTCAGTGAGGCGATGAAAGATTTTGCTGAGGTCGCCGAGGGTGATGCTGAGCGGCGGGAACGGATGGCGTACTACCGCGTTCTCTGCCTTTATGGGCTTGGACGCGACGACGAGGCACGCGACGAGGCGAAGGCGCTTGCGACGGCCTCGCCCGATGAAACGACGCGCCGCCGCGCCGTCCAGTGGCTTTCGAAATTTACCTACAACCGCGGCGAGTGGCGCGAGGCGATTGCGTATTTCTCGGCGTTTGCTCGCCAGTGGCCGCGTGACGCATTCGCCCCCGAGGCGCTTCTCTGGGCGGCTCGTGCGGCGACACGCGCTCTCGATGCCTCACTTGCCATCCAACTTGTGACGCGCCTTGCCGAGACGTATCCGCAGGCGACTGAACTTCCCGCGGCGTTGCTTGTTCAGGCCGCGGCGCTCGTTGATCTTTCGCGTTTTGATGAGACGCTGCTCGTTCTGGATCGTGCGCTTGCCGCGCCGTCGATCTCGCACGATGAGCGTCTCCGCGCCCGCATCCTAAAGGCCGACGCGCTCTTTGCGATGGGGGCTGATAATGCTGCGCGCTATCAGGCCGCGCTCAAGTCCTATCAGGACGTGCGCGCGGATGAGTCGCTTGACTTCGCGACGCGCCTGTCTGTTGCTTTCAAAATCGGCCGCACACTTGAGAAGCTCGGTCGCGCCAACGAGGCGCTGGATCAGTACTACTCAAACGTTGTTCTCGCTTACCGTTCGGGGCGTGCGCGGGGGGCACACGCGGGGAGCGCGGGCGAGGCGACATTTGTTCGCGCCGCCTTCCGCCTCGCCGACTCTTTTGAGTCGCGTGGTCTTGACTATCAGGCCATTGGCGTCTTGAAACTCGTCGTTGAAAGCAACGTCCCCGCGTCGGCGGACGCCGCGGAACGCATTAGACGCCTCGCCAAGAAAGGAATCTTCCAATGAGCATCGCTGGTAACATCGTTTTCTGGATTCTCGCGACCCTCGGTCTTGCGGCCCTCGTCGTCTACTTTGAGCGTCTCATCGACCTTCGTCGCGCCCAGATTGACTCGCAGGATTTCTTGAAGGGCGTTGAGAATGTCCTTTCGTCGGGCAATGTGGAGGAGGCTCTCGCGATTTGCGATGAGACGCGTGCGAGTGTGGCGAGTGTCGTCGCGACGGCCATCCGCCACGCGAACGGTTCGGCGCGTGTTCTGCGTGATGCCGTCGATGCACAGGGTCGCGCCGAAATCGGGCGACTCGACCGCCGCCTCGCCTCGCTCGCAATCATCGCGCAGGTCTCGCCGCTTCTCGGCCTTTTGGGCGCAATCGTTGGGCTCATTCGCACGATTCTCGCCTCGAACGCACAGGCCGTTGTCGCGCGCGCCGACCTTATGAACGGCGCGATGGACGCGCTGATTCCTGCCGCGATGGGGCTTGTCGTCGCGATTCCCGCGACAATCATGTATGGAGCCTTGCGTGTGCGACTCAACCGCCTCGTCGTTGATCTTGAGGCGGCGGCAACGCAGATTGTTGGCTTCATTTCAGCGCGCAAGGAGGACGGCCGCAAATGACCTCGTCCTTTGATTGGAAGCCGCTTCCCTTCGAGGGTATTTGGCACCACGGCGCGCGCGTGATGCGTCCGCTCGTCGCCGCCGCGCCCTACCTGACGCTCTTCTGCCTCATTCTTCTCTTCTACATTATGTCGGGGACGCTCGTTACGGAGAAGGGCGCGCTCTTTGACCTTCCGGCCGAAACGCTCGCAGATGGCGACGCGACAGGCCCTGTTGTGCTGATTGTTCCTGTCCAGCGCGACACGCTCGTCTTCTTTGACGATGCGCGCTATCGTCTTGGTGACGTGGCCTCGGCCGCGTCCTTTCTCGATCATCTCGCGTCGGTGATGGAGGGCTCGACGCGTAAGACGATGCTCGTCTTGGCCGATCGCCGCGTCTCAACAGGTGAGATTCTGCGCCTCGTTTCGCTGGCACGCGAGGGTGGTGTTGAGAAGGTCCTCTTCGCCGAGAAGAAGACGGAGGCGGACGAGTGAGGGACTTTCGGCACGAGATGCTTTCGGTTCTCGCGGTGCTCGCGATTCCCGCGAGTTTCGCCCTCTTTCTGCCGTGTGAGGCGCTTTCTTTCAAGGCGACGGCGCGGTCCGTTGCGACACCGCCCTCGGCTGCGTTCGTCACATTGACGCCCCGCCAGGAATATGCTTGTCTCGCTTCGGCAAAGACAACGTGGCAGACGCGCGAGCGGGACTTTGGTGGCGCGCGCTTGCCGATGAACGAATTGCCCGACGAGGAGGGAGAGCCGCTTTTTAAGGCCAACGAGATTGCTTGTCCGCCACCCGAGATGCGTCCGTGCGCGACGCGGGCGGGCGCGTGGGAGCCATCGCTAAAGGCCGACGCGCCGGAGCGGCTTCCGAGCGAGGGTGAGACACCGCCTGACGCGCCCGCATTTCCGAAGGCGGATCTTCTCAAACTGTAGAAACGAAAACGAAAGATAAGGAATCACACAATGACTGAAAAGCAGGTGCTGGATGCCTTCCGCAAGACGGGGGCTCTTCTCGAAGGCCACTTTGAGCTTCGCTCAAAACTTCACTCCAATCGCTATTTTCAGTGCGCGAACGTGTTGCGTTATCCGCGCATTGCCGAGAAACTCTGTCGCGCGGTGACGCAGAAGGCCGTCAAGAGCGGCAAGCTCGGTAAACGGATTGATGGGGTCATCTCGCCCGCGGTCGGCGGCATCCTCGTGGGGCACGAGGTCGCGCGTGCGCTGAACGTGAAGTGCGTCTTCGCCGAGAAGGTTCCGGGCGAGGGTGTGGACGCGACGGGCAAACCGAACACCGTCCTCGCGATGCGCCGCTTCACGATCAAGAAGGGTGAGCGCTACATCGTCGCCGAGGACGTCGTCACGAAGGGCGGGCGCGTTCAAGAGACGATTGATCTCGTGAAGAAGGCAGGTGGCAAGGTCGCGGGCGTCATCCTGCTCGTGGATCGCTCGGGCGGCACGGTCAAGTTTGGTCGCATTCCGATGTTCTCGCTCATGCAGATGACGCCCGAGACATGGACGGCGGATGCGTGCCCGCTGTGCAAGACCGGGTCGAAGCCTGTTCACCCGGGGTCGTGATGGAATGTGTCTCGGCTGATGACGCGGGGCTTGAAAAAGTCGCGTCATGTCTTCTTTCGGGTGGCGTTGCGGTCATCCCAACCGACACCGTCTATGGACTTGCGGCGCACCCCGCTTGTCCCGCCGCCGTTGCGCGCCTCTACACAATCAAGGCGCGCGATGCGAAAAAGCCGATCGCGCTTCTCGCAAGCGATGCCGAGGGCGCGGCACCGTTCGTCGGCGCGGCCGCGGCCGCTATTGGCCGCGCGCACTGGCCGGGCGCGCTCACGGTCGTTGCACAGGGCGAGGGCGTGCGCGTTCCTGATCACGATTGGACGCGCCGCCTCCTCGCGCGTTGTGGTGGGGCGTTGCGCGTCACGAGCGCGAATCTCTCGGGGCAACGCGCCGCAACGGAGGCGAAGGCGGCGCTTGAAGACGTGGGGCTTTCGGCCGATCTCGTTGTTGATGACGGTGTTTCAAAAGGCGGCGTGGCCTCGACCGTCGTGCGCGTTGAATCGCCTTCGCGCGTCACTGTTCTGCGCGAGGGGCCTGTTCACTTTTTGACGCTCGCGAGCGCGTCGCCGCGCCGTGCGAAGATTCTTGCCGATCTCGGCGTCGTCTTCTCCGTTGTTCCGAGTCATGCCGAGGAGGTCGCCTACGCGGACGACCCCGTGCGCACGGTGAGCGAGAACGCGCGCGCGAAGGGCGCGGCCGTTCGCGCGAAGCATGTTTTAAGTGCCGATACGATTGTCTGGTTCAATGGCCGCATCTACGGCAAGCCGCGCGACCTTGATGAGGCGAAGGCGTTTTTGCGCACGCTAAGCGGTCAGACGCATACCGTCTTTACGGGTGTCGCCTATGACGGCGAAGTTGAGGTCGTCTCGTCCTTCGTCACATTTCGCACGCTTTCGGAGTCGGCGATTGATGAATACGTTCGGCGCGTGAATCCTCTTGACCGCGCGGGCGCGTATGATATTGACGAGTCGGGTGACTTTATTGTCGCGTCTTATGAGGGCAGCTACGAGAATATTATGGGGCTTCCTGTTGAGCCGCTCGTCAAATGGGGAATTGCAAAGGGGAGGGCGTTATGATTTTAAGGCTCAATCACATTGATGTCGCCTGCATCATTGGCGAGCGCGCGGATGAACGCGATCGCCTCCAGTCGCTTCAGATTGATGTGGAACTGACGATTCCCAATACCGCGGGTCGGACCGACTGCCTTGCAGATACCGTGAATTACGCTTCGCTCACAGAGGATATTCGCCGTGCGCTCATCGCGGCAAAGTGCCAAATGATTGAGCGCGCCGCGCAGATTGTTCTCGACCTTTTGCCGACGAAAAAGGCGAAGGTCATCGTCACGAAGAAGGGTGCGATTCCGTTTTTGGAGTCAGCCTCCGTCATCTTGGAGAAGGCGGAATGACTGCGGCGGAGAGACTCGTCGCGCTGTTGAAGGCGCAGAATCTCACGTGCGCGACGGCCGAGAGTTGCACAGGCGGCGGCATTGGGGCGCTGATAACCTCGGCCGCAGGGGCGAGCGAGGTTTTTCTGGGCGGTGTCATTTCGTATGCGAACGAGGTAAAGCGCGATGTTCTCGGGGTTTCGCAGGCGACGCTTGATGCCTACGGCGCGGTCTCGTCGGAAACGGCGGCCGAGATGGCGGAGGGGGCGCGCCGCCTGATGAAGAGCGATCTTGCCGTCTCGGTGACAGGGGTTGCGGGCCCGGGCGGTGGTACGGCCGAGAAGCCTGTGGGGCTCGTCTGGTTCGGTCTTGCGACGAAAGACGGTGTGCGCACCGAGAAGGCGCTCTTTATCGGCGATCGTGCGTGCGTCCGCGAGAAGGCGGCCCTTCACGCCATCGGCATGCTCGCCGTCGCCGCCCTGTGACATGGGGACAGACCCCGTCGACGTGGGGACAGACCCCAAAAGGCGTGTCAGCAAGCGTTTGTTTTTGGTATAATTGAATGTATGAAACATCTCCTCTTGATTTTCTTTTGTGTGGTCGGCGCGCTTGTCGGCATCGCCGCAGAGCCCGCGCGCGAGATTACGGTCGTGCGCGCGTACATTGAAAAGGCCGTTGGTAAGAAGGTTATCGACGAGATTCGCAAGCGCGAAGGCGGCGAGAAGTTTCTCAAGAAGTTCTTCTCCGACCGCGACTGGATGGAGGAGTTCGCAGGCTCGGGTCGTCCGGGCACTTACTTTGGTCAACGTGATGGCACCTACGCCGAATCGCTTAAGGCGCTTGACTTGCTCGTCTGGAACGACAAGGGCAACTTCACCGACACGAAGATTGGGCGCAACATTGCGACGGCTTTCGCGCTTGATCACGGGCACGATTGGAACGAGCGGAAACTCGTTCTTTACATGGAGTGCTATCGCGAGTGGGCGAAGGACGGCACGCTACACGACACGGCGTGGAAGCACGACGTCTGGCGTTGGCGCGAGGTCGTCTGCATGGGTCAGAACGATATGCTCTCCGTTGAGAACTTGCGCTGGATCCACGATCACGCGACGATTCCTGCCGCGCGCTATGCCGACATCTGCTGGCAGTCGTGCCACTATCGCCTCTTCAATTGCTTTGGCGCGTCGGTGCACGGGCCGCTCTACTATCGCCCGTGGGAACACCGTTGGAACACGCAGGAGTTGCGCCATCGCGTCGGCGGCGTGTGCGGTGCGCTCTCGAAGTTCGGCTCGCACTGCGGCGCGTCGCACGGCGTGCGGTCTTACACAGCAGGTCAGCCGGGCCACTGCGCGTTCATGATTTGGAACTACGACGCGAATCGGTGGGGGCAGGCCTACGCGGTGACGAGCCATACGAACCCGCACTTCTCGCTCGGCGGTTCATATTGGCCGGCTCTCGAGGAGCAGAACCGCTACTACTCTAACCCGAAGCGTATGCAAGCGGAATATCTTCGTTGGAAGGGGCAGTATGAGGCGGCGATGGTGCTCGTGCCTGGAAACTGGAACGCGGCTTGGGACTGGATGGAGCAAATCAAGGCGAACCCTTCGCCTGATAAGTGGGATCGCTTCGCCAAGACGCTACGCGAGACGTTCGCGACCGAGCCGTGCCAAGGTTGGCAACTCTACATGAAGTATCTTGACGCATTTAGCGCGAACAAGGCCGAGCGCGTTGCCGCCGCGAAGAAGGGCTTTCTCGCTTTCCGCGAACACCCCGCGCCGACGGTCGAGCCGATGTACTTTGAGGAGCGCGTCTTGGATCCCGTCTTCAACGTCATCGGGAGTGATGACGCGACAATTTGGGCACTCTTGCCCGCGATTCTTGAGGGACAGGGCGAGTCCAAGAACTACTACGCGCAGGCCATCAACTGGGCGGCGGGCAAACTGATGAAGGGCCCTGAGTCGGCGAAGCGCTTCTTAAAGATTGTCGCGGCCTCGTCGCTCAAGACGAAGCGCGAACTCGACTACCGCGGTATGATTGTCAAGGCCTCCCAGAGCGAGGATATCGCGATGTATCGTCAGGTCTATTCGCTTCTCGACAAACTTTCTCCGAAACTCGCCCCCAAGCGCGCGGGCAAGGAGTATCCGAAGGTGGACTACGGTTGGCCGCTCGTCTCAGAAGACGGTCTTCTTAAGATCTCATCAACGAGTGATTGGGACTCGCCTGTTTCGTATCGCAATGCGCTGGAGGCGGCGGAGTTTGAGGGTGGCAATAGCTTCCACACCGAGAAGGAGGAGGCTCCGTGGGCAGAGGTCGTTCTGCCGGGCGATAGCGAAATCTATGGCGTCACGATCGTCAACTCGGGCGGTGGACAGAACGGTGGGCGTCAGGTTCCGATTGAGGTTTCCGTCTCGAAGGATGGGAAGAGCTTTACGAAGGTGTGGGAGAGCGAGCAAGTCCAAAACGAGTGGAAGGTCACGCTGCCTTCACCGCAGACGGCGCGCTATGTCCGCGTCGCACGCCGTGCGGGCTCGAAGAAAGAAGTTTATCACCTCCACAAGATTCTCGTCTATGGCCGCAAGCTCTACTAATTTCAAGGCCGTCATTCTCGCGGGCGGTTCGGGTGAGCGCTTTTGGCCACTCTCAACGAGCGAGCATCCGAAGCAGTTTCTGCGTGTCTTTGGTGGCGAGAGCCTCATTCGACAGGCCGTCTCGCGCCTGAAGGGGCTTGTTCGTCCGTCTGACATTTATGTTGTCACATCGGCGGCGCTTGTCAAGGCGACGCAACGGGAATTGCCCGAGATCAAGAAGGAGAATATCGTGGGCGAACCCATGCGGCGCGACACGGGTGCGGCCGTCTCGCTCGGTGTTGGCATCGCGAAAACGGACGACGTTATCGGGTTCTTCCCCGCCGACCAACTGGTTCTCAACACAAAGGCATTCCAGTCGTCTCTTCGCCGCGCCGTCGCCCTTGCGCGCCGCCGCGAGACCATCGTGACGCTTGGCATCAAGCCGACCTATCCCGCGACGGGCTTCGGTTATGTTGATCCGACAACGGGGCACTTCCGCGAGAAGCCGACGGCCGCAAAAGCGAAGGGCTACCTCAAGAAGGGCTACCTTTGGAATGCGGGGATGTTCCTCGCGCGCGCGTCCATTTTTGAGGCGGCGATTCGCGCGCACGCGCCCGCGTTTGAGCCTCTGCTTGCGCTCTCGGCGCAGGAGATTAAGAAGAATCCGCGTCGGTTGAAAGCCCTCTACGAGACGATGCCGAAGATTTCGTTCGACTTCGCCGTGATGGAGAAGCTTGAGAAGGTTGGTGTCGTGCCGGCGGACTGCGGCTGGGACGATGTCGGTAGTTACGCGGCCTTTGATACGTACTTCCCGCACGACTCGCGCGGCAATGTGCGTGAAGGGCCTTGCACGGTCGTGGAGGCGGATGGCAATATTTGCGTTGCGCGTTCGGCGCGCATCTCGCTTCTCGGCGTCAAGAACCTCGTCGTTGTCACAACGCCTGACGCTGTCCTCGTTGCTGATAAGTCGCGCATCGGCGAAATGAAGAAGCTCTTCCAAACGTGACGGGGCGAAACGGGGCCTGCAGGCTTCGAGGGTATAAGGGTTCAATATGGCGAAGGCAAGAGAGAGTGAAGAGTTAAATCGCTCAACGGCGTTTGATAACAAACTTCGGCCGACGAACTTTGAGGGTTTTGTCGGACAAGAGAAAGTGCGTGAGCGGCTTCTTCTTGCGGTGCAGGCGGCGAAGGATCGCGGCGAGGTTCTGGATCATGTTCTTTTTTCTGGCCCGCCCGGGCTAGGCAAGACGACGCTTTCTTACATCCTTGGCGAGGCGATGGGCGTCAACGTGAAGACGACAAGTGGACCTGTCATCACGAAGCCTGGCGATCTCGCGGGTCTTCTCACGTCTCTTGAACCTGGCGACATCGTCTTTATTGACGAAATTCATCGCATGTCGAAGGCGGTTGAGGAATACCTCTACTCGGCGATGGAGGATTATGCCATCGACATTATGCTCGACCAAGGTCCGAACGCACGCTCGGTGCGCCTCGATTTGCCGCGCTTCACACTCGTTGGCGCGACAACGCGCATTGGCCTCATCGCCGCGCCGCTTCGGGCGCGCTTCGGGCTTGTCAATCGCCTCACCTATTACGAGCCAGAGACGCTCGCAGAAATTGTGCGCCGCTCGGCCGCGAAGCTCGGTGTTGAGATCGATGACGGTGGTGCGCTTGAGATTGCACGACGGAGCCGCGGGACGCCGCGTATCGCGAATAATCTCCTCAGGCGCGTGCGCGATTATGCGCAGGTGAAGTTTGATAACTTTATTACGCGCGATGTTGCGAAAGAGTCGCTCTCGCTGTTGGAGATTGAGGAGCATGGGCTTGACGAAATGGATCGCAAGATTTTGGAGACGATCTGTGTCAAGTTTTCGGGCGGGCCCGTCGGACTTTCCACGATTGCCGTGTCGGTCGGCGAAGAGCCCGACACGATTGAAGAGGCGTATGAGCCGTTTCTCATTATGGAAGGGTATCTTGAACGCACGCCGAAGGGGCGCGTTGCGACACCGCGCGCGTACGAGCTCCTCGGGTTGAAATAAAAGCGAAGAGGCTTCATCGGTAGAAAGGATTCTTAAGAAGATGGCAGGCGAATACCAGTTTTCACTCATCGACGTCACGAAGCAGCAGGGCACGAAGACGATCTTGAAGGACGTCAACCTCTCGTTCTTCTACGGCGCGCACATTGGCGTCATCGGCGGCAACGGCGCGGGCAAGTCGTCGCTCCTGAAGATCCTCGCAGGGCTCGACACGGAATTGATGGGCACCGTGCAGGTCGCGAAGGGTACGAAGGTCGGCTATCTGCCGCAGGAGCCCGTTCTTGACGACACGAAGACGGTGCTCGAGACGGTGATGGAGGGCGTCGCCGACGCGCAGGCGATGGT
>CAVHJW010000036.1:0-12934 GCA_963636335.1 bacterium | reverse complement strand
GTGGTTCTTGATGACCTTGTCCTCGACGATGCCCATGCCCGTCTCGGCCACCGCCATCTTCGCGAGCGGAATGCGCTCTTTGTTCGCCGCGAGAGCCGCCGCCTTGAAGATTGCGTCGACCTGCTCCTGCGTGTATGTCGAGAACTTCTTCTGCGCCTCGCGCACGCGGGCGAGCATCGCCTCGAATTCTGCCACACCGTCATCCGGCGTCACGGCCGGGTTTACTGCATTGTCTGCCATACTGACCTTTCTTGGGTTCTTGTCGTCACGCCCGCCGAAGTCCTTCTCCGCCGAACGGATGACATCTAGTATATCATTTTTTCGTATAGATATGCAAGTAGCGATATAAAAATATCTGATCTAACTTTGTCACATCTTTCTGCCTCGGAAAAGCGCGCGCTGCGTGAGAAGCGTATCCTTGAGCGGACGAAAGTGCGAGGCGCGGTTCGCGGCGTGGTAGATTGTTTTAATCGGAATGGTGAGAAGACGCTCACCGAGGCGCTTCAATAGACCAAACCACGCCGCCTCGTATTCAAAGCGATCGCCCGCGAGCGCAACGAGCGATCCAAAGAGCCGCCTTGGGACGGCGCGAAGCCCCGTCTGCGTGTCAGCGATTCGAAAGCCGAAGAGAAGGCGCACCTCAAGGGCCGTCCAGCGATTCCCCCACCACGAGCGGAACGGCACGCCCTTCGCACCAAAGTCGCGCACCCCAAAAACGACCGCGTCCTCGCTCTCGGCGCGCGCGGCGACCGCCTGAATATCCTCAAGGCGATGTTGCCCATCGCCGTCCGCAAAGACCGCACCCGCCCTTTCGGGATGATGGTCAAGAAGATACTGAAGCGCGGTCTTCATCGCTGCGCCCTTCCCGCGATTGACCGCATGGCGCAACAGAACGACACGTGATGGGAGATGTTGAAAATCTTCTCTCCGTTCAACACTGCCATCATCAACAACAATCACAAGAGGAAACGACGTCTCAAGCGCGCAACAAAGCGCAACGAGCGCGGGCTCAGGATTAAAGACGGGAACAACTGCGGCATACGCCGTCTTCAATTCTCTTGAGGTCCGTGACATGCGCTTAAATCACCTTCCCAAGCGCGGCGTCAAGGCGCGAGAGCGCAAGCGGAAGATTGCGCCGAAAGTCCGAGACCGCGCCAGATCCGATTAAATCCGTAATCGCCTTGATTGATGTGAATGGGATGCCGTTCGCCTCGCAGACGTGCGCGATGGCCGCGCCCTCCATATCGCGAATCTCAACGCCAAGGCGGCGCAAAAGCGCCGTCTCCGACTCGCTCTCCGTGAAATGGTCGCCCGTCCCAAGCGTCTTCGCAGGGAAAAGACCTTTCGTTTGAAGCGCAAAATAGGGCGTCGTGCGCTCATCGTGGACGCCCACAGACGTGCCATTCACCTCCGAGAGATCGAAATCGTATTCGACGGCGCGGCCGATTTCGTAGACGCCCAAAATCTCCACGCCGAGTCCGCCCGCGACACCAACATTCCAGACCTCAGTCGCGCCCGCGTCAATCGCCCGTTGCGTCGCGGCCGCCGCATTGACCTTACCGATGCCCGCGACGAAAAGTCGGTCGTCCGCTTTCACGTGGCGGCGGACGACGTCGGCTTCGCTCTCCATCGCAATGACGAACGCCCTCATGCGGTTAGCCTCTTAACAGAACGCACGAACGCGTCTCGCGCCGATGCGACATCAATTGTTGGGAACGCGCCGTGGTCGTAGAGAACGCGCCCGCCGACAACCGTCATCACGACATCCGATGCCTGCATTGAGTGAACAACGAGGTTCGCAAGATCCCCGTGCGGCATTAGGTGTAGGCGATTGAGCGACACGACCGCAAAGTCGGCCTTCGCACCGATCTGAAGCGCATTCCCGTATGTCGCCATCTCAATGACATCCCAAGCCGAAAGCACCGTCGGATCTTTGAGAAGCCCCTTGTGAATAAGCGAGGCGAGGTGCATTTCTTCGAACATATCAAGGTTGTCATTCGATGCGCAGCCGTCCGTCCCGAGCGCGACCGTGACGCCGAGTTCCTTCGCGCGCGGAATCCGCGCGAAACCCGAGCCGAGTTTCATGTTGCTTGACGGGTTGTGAACGAGGACGACCTTTTTCTTCGCGAGAATCTTGAAGTCGTCATCCGTGCACCAGACGCCATGCGCCGCAAATCCGCCACAATCGAAAATCCCCGTTGAGGCGAGATAGGCAACGGGCGTGAGACCATGGCGCGCAATGGACTGAGCGTGCTCCTTCTCGGTCTCCGAGACGTGCACGTGAACAGGTCTCTTGAGCTCACGATTGTTGACCTCGGCGAGCGCGCGGCAAAACGCTTCGTCCGTCAGATACTCCGAGTGGATGCAGATGTGCGCTTTTTTGTGCGCGCGTGTGAAGGCGATGCAGTCGTCAAGACGACCCGGAACAAACGAAAGCCCAACGCGCGAGACGGACGCGCGAAAGCCAATCTCATCAAATGTCGCCTCGCCTGCCGCCGGAAAGTCATACATATCAATGACCTCCGTTGTGCCGCCCGCGAGCATCTCCATCACACCCCACCGCACGCCCGCGCAGATATCATCTGGCGTCATCTTCGCCTCAATCGGAAAGATGGCCTCTTCAAGCCAGCGCTTAAGCGGAAGACCACTTCCGACGCCCCGAACGAGCGTCATCGCCGTGTGCCCATGGCAATTGACGAGACCTGGGAGCACGAGAGTAGCCGAATCTTGGGCGTCCAAGGAAGAGGAAGCGAAAGAATGAACCTCAATCTTCGAGATCGTCGCGCCGTCCGTCTCAAGCGTGCCGAAGCCGACCGTGCGGTCAGGCAGAAGCATATAGGTGTTTTCGATTTTCATCTCTCCTCCTCCATCCGTTGAAGCGCCTGCGCCCGCACCTTCTCAACAGTCTGCGAAACAAGTTCGCTCGCCGTGATCGGCAACACATGCTCGCCGCCCTTCACCAGTGTCACCGTAGCCGTCGGAAAAATCGTTTTTAGATAGGCCGCGTTTTCAGGCCTCACAATGCCGTCACGCTCCGACTGAAGAATTGCCACGGGGAGCGTGAACGGCTTTTCGCGCGCCGCCGCCTCAAGATCGGCGCGCAAGTCAACGCGGCGCAGAATGTCAAGCCCACGCACGAGATTCTCTTCTTTGTAGACGGGCGAGGGATCGCGCTCAAAGACAAGTTCCGTCCCCTTTTTGAGCGCCTCAATTCGACGCGCCGACATACCGCGCCACGACGGTCGCTCCTCCATCATGCGCGGCGTGGCAGACACGAGAACGAGCCCCTTGACGCGCGCGCGATTTTCAAGAAGAAGCTTGAGGGCAAAAAGCCCCCCCATTGAAAACCCGACGAGGAAAAGCGGGCCTTCAATCTCGCGGGCAATCTTCGCGGGCAGACCGTCCATCTCCTCAACGTAGTCGAATGTCCAATCACGCGAAAAAGTCGTCAACGCCCACGCCTCGGGCCCTGCCGCCCAGCCATTCATGACGAAGGTCGTCATTTTAGAATCCCCTCGACGGCACGGACAATTTCAGTGGCCACGCGCCGTTTGGAAAGCAGCGGCAGCGCGTGGCGCGTGCCGTCAGGATAAACGAACGTGACGCGGTTCGTCATCGTTCCAAACCCCGAGCCCTTCTCGGTGACATCATTCGCGACAATGAAGGCGAGACGCTTCTCGCGGCACTTGCGCGCGGCCTCATTGAGGACGTCATCTGTCTCGGCGGCAAAGCCGACCTTGACACGGCACGAGATTGTCTTGAGAATATCGGGATTGCGAACCAAGCGAAGGACGCCCGACATCTCGCGCTTCTTCAACTTCGAGGATGCCGTCTGCGCAGGCCGCCAGTCGGCAACGGCCGCCGTTGCGACGAAGGCATCCGCGCCCTGAACGGCCTCTTGAACAGCGGCAAGCATCTCACGCGCCGTCGTCACGTTGATGCGGCAAACGCCCTTCGGTGTCGGAAGCGCGACGGGACCCGCGACAAGCACGACCTCGTGCCCGCGCCGCGCCGCCGCCGTCGCAACCGCAAAGCCCATCCGTCCCGTTGAAGGGTTACTCAGAAAACGCACAGGATCCAGCCACTCGCGCGTCGGGCCGGCAGTGACGACCATCTTCATGGCGTGTCCGCCTTCTTATTCCCGAAGAGATAAATCTTGTTCTCCGTCCCCTTTGCGAGACGGACAATGTTCGCACGGTGCTTCCAGATAACAAAGAGCGCGATGAGCGTAACGAGAATGCACTGCGCGAGATCGTCACGCCCAACCGTGCCGAGAATCGGGAACCAAACGGCGATGGCGAGAAACGCGGCGGCCGAGCAACTGCCAAGCGAGATGTAGTTTGAGAGAGCAAAGACAGCAGCGAAGAGCGCGAAGGCAACGCCGACAAGCCCTGGGACGAGACCCATCAACATACCGAAGGCCGTCGCAACGCCCTTGCCGCCCTTGAACTTCATGTAGGGCGTGAGCATATGGCCGATGACGGTGGCCACGCCGACCCAGAGCGCGGGACCACCAAAATGCTTCGCCAAGAGCGTCGGAAGAAGCCCCTTCAGAACGTCGCACGCGAAGGCGATAAGCCCCCACTTCTTGCCAACGGTGCGGAAGACATTCGTCGCGCCAATGTTCTTTGAGCCGACGGTGCGCACATCAATGCCGCGCGCTTTGCCAATAAGAAAACCGAACGGGATGCCGCCGACAAGATAGGCACCCAAAATCCACAGAGCGAAGGTCATGTCCATTTTTTGAATCTCCTTTTAGGAACGCGCCGTGCCATGGTCACGGCCGATAAATTCACACGGCGCGCGCCGTGCGAGGAGGCCACGCACAAACTGGACGCCGTAGGTGAGATGTGTGGTGACGACGCCGAGCGCCGTGAGAAGCCACGTGAGCGGATTGAGCGAGAACGTCGTCAGAAGGACGAGCGCGAGATACGCCACAAGCGGAATCGCGAAGAGCGGCGAAAGAAGCCAAAACGCGGGGAGCGCGAAAAGATAGAGGACAAAGGCCGACGGCACAAAGTAGCACAACCGAAGCGAGTTCGACGGAAAGCGCTTGCAGAAGTAGCCGCGATGAAAGCCGTAGCGGCCCAGTTGGCGCAAATGCGCACCAAAGAGCGGGCGACGATGGTGGTAGACGACAACCCACGGATCGTAGACGATGCGCTTAAAATCATCAATCACATCCTTACAAAGAAGCGTGTCCTCACCGGGCCAGAAGTCGGTTCGATAGCCGCCAATCTTCTCAAGGAGCGATGTACGCACGAAGAGATTGCAACTCGGATAGTCCTCGGTGTCGCGCCGAACGCCGCCCGCGCGGTAGCGGTAGCGGCATGAGCCTGAGACGAGGATGTTGTCGTAGACGCGCCCGCCGAGGCGCGCGAGATAGCGATCACCGGGGGGCGTCACGGCCGGCCCCCCCATGGCGCCGATGGAGGTCTCGCCAAAGTAGCGAACGGCTAGTTCGAGCCAGTGAGCCTCGGGGTAAGCGTCGTCATCAATAAAGGCGATAACCTCACCCTTCGCCGCGCGGATGCCGAGATTGCGCTTCTCGGCGGGACGCACCTTGCCTGTGGGAATGACGGCGAGATGCGTAATCGCCGCATGGCGCATGCGAATTGTCGCATCATCCTCATCGGGCAGGACAATCACCTCAAAGGCGCGATGCGTCTGAAGAGCGAGGGCGTCGAGGCACTCGTCCAGCATCCAACTTGAACGTGGGCACGCAATCACAACCGAAATAAAAACCTCGTGGTCAAGTGGCGTGGGAACGAGGCACTTGGCGTAGTAGCCAAGGATGCGCGAGCGATAAAAGACGGCGAGCGTATCATTGAGGACGGCGCGCGCGAAGGCCATCGAGATGGGACCTGTCGGCGCGTGCGCGGCCTGCTCCTTCATCTCGACCTCAGCGATCTTCGCGCCGCGCCCCGCCGCAATCGTAAGTAGCTCAAGATCAAAGGCACCCGACTTTGAAAGCGCACGCTCAAGCGCGTAGCGAAGCGTCTCACGACGATAGAGCCGCGCGCCCGTCTGCGTATCCGAGACTGGGAGGCTTAAGAGAAAGTGAATGAGCGCGTAGTAAAGGCGATTCCTAAGAAGGCGACTTTTCTTCGTGCCGACAACAACATCGGCCTTCGTCTCATCAAGACGTTCAAGGAACGCGCCGAGCATCGCCTCGTTGCCTGCGATGTCGCCATCAATAACATAGACGAGCGGCTCGGTTGTCTTCTCAAGCGCAGCGCGGAGCGCGGCCACCGACGTGCCGCAGCCCCGGAGAATCGCAACGTGTGAAGAGTCTATCATCTCAACCATTATACCATATGCGCGGGCGATGTCTCGTGGCTATGCGGCTGACTGCGATAGAGCGACCAGCCGCTATTGAGCCAGAACGAGATGCCACACACCCACATCGCAGGGACAAGTAGGCCGTGATTGCCTGAGATCTCGGCCACCATCACGATGGCCGCCATGGGCGTGCGGATGGACGAGGCGAGAAAACCCGCCATGCCAACAAGGGCAAACGCCTCGGGGTGGATGCCAAACGAGTCGGGCAGAAGGTGCTGAAACGCGAGGCCGACCGCCGCGCCGAGGGCGCCGCCACAGACGATTGCTGGCGCGAAGACACCGCCCGAGCCGCCGCTCCCAACGGTGAACGAGGTTGCGAAAGCCTTCGCAAAGAAAAGGATGACGAGCACGAGAATGGTGACCTCATGCCCCGCAAGTGCCTTCTCGCCCGAAAGCGTCGCCTGAATGACGGGGTAGCTCGTGCCGAGAATCTCGGGCGCGATGAGAACGCCAATAAGCCCCGTGAGGAGACCGCCCAGAACGACGCGCATCCAGCCTGGAACGGGCAACGCGGCAAAGCAACGCTCGGTCTCCGTAAAGATGCGGATGTAGAAGCGCGCGCCGAACGTGATGACGAGCGCGAGAATGAAATAGGGAAAGAGCCTGAGACCATTCGCATAAACGATGTCGGTCGGCATGGTGAAGAGCGAACCCCAGCCGAAGAAATAAGCGTAAATCGTGTAGGCAACCGTCGCCGCCGTGAAGCACGGCAAAACCGCATCGTACTCAACGTCGCTTGACGAATACAGCACCTCAAAGCCAAAAATCGCGCCCGCAAGCGGCGCCTGAAAAAGCGCGGCGATACCCGCCGAGATACCCGCGGTCATCAGGATGCGGCGGGCGCGCGCGGGCAGCCCCATCCACGAAGCGACGAGACTACCGCACGCCGCGCCGAGAAGCGTGACAGGACCCTCGTAACCCGCCGAACCGCCCGAGGCAACAGTCAGAACCGAAGCGACAGACTTAACAGGCAAGACGGCGGGCGGCACGTAGCCGCAGCGACGGTGGAAGGCGAGAATCGCGCTATCGGTGCCACGCGCGTGCTCAAGCGAGTCAAAGCGACGAATCAGCATGTAGCCGAGAAGCGCGCCGACGGCAGGCAAGAAGAGAAAGAGCCACTTGAGCCCACTCGTATACACAGGAACGAAGATCCACTCGTAGCCGAGAACAATGAGCGCGTGAAACGCCGAGACAACAAGCCCCGAAAGAACGCCCACGAGAAGAGCCTGCGCGAAGAACTTACCCGTCCGAAAAGAAAGGCCCTTCCCCGCGAGGAAGAACCTAAACGACGTGATGGAGAGACGCCGAAGCATCGTCCTCAAATCGTGTTCTTGGCCACGTTGCACTTAATCTTGCGCCCCATGACCTCCTTATCATTCAACGCCTCACACGCCTTATCAACCTCATCGCGATTCGGCATCTGAACGAAGCCGAAGCCCTTCGACTTGCCCGTGGCGCGGTTCATCACGAGGCGCACATTGTTGATCGTGCCGAACGCGGCGAACGTCTCGCGGAGCTGATCCTCAGTCATGTCGTAACTTAAGTTTCCGACGTAGATTTCAATTGAGCCATCGGCCGGCGCGGGGTGCGGCTTGCGCTTCTCAAAGGGCTTCTCCTCGCCCTTCTTCTCGTTTGCGCGACGCGCGGAGGACTTTTGCGCGTGCGTGCACGCCTTCGCGCCGCACGGCTTCCGGCAGATCTTGCAAAGAAGGCACGTCACGATGACGCCCAGCAGAAACGCGATGACGGCGACCGTCACAGCCGCGCAGCACGTTGCCTCGTTCTCAAAGATCTTGTAGAATTCTGTAATCTGTTCAATGGTGCATTCCATATTTCTTTCCTCTTCTTTCTTGTCTTTTTTTCGTTGGGTCGGAGGCCTCAGCGATGGCCGTAGTCTCCGAGGGATTTCATGCGGCTCGGATGCCGCAGTTTGCGCAGAGCCTTCGCCTCGATCTGGCGGATGCGCTCGCGCGTCACGTTGAACTGCTTACCGACCTCCTCAAGCGTCCGGCTGAAGCCGTCGGAGAGGCCGAAGCGGTAGTCAATCACCTGACGCTCACGCGCCGTCAGCGTGTGGAGGATGTCGTGAAGGCGTTCCTTCAAGAGGTTGCCTTCCGTCACCTCAACGGGGTTCTCGCTTGACTGGTCAGCGATGAAGTCGCCATACTGCGCATCATCGTTGTCGCCGACCTTCGCCTGAATCGAGATGGGCTGCTGGGCCATGCGACGAACCGACTTGAGGGCCTCAAGCGGCATATCCATCTCTTTCGCAAGCTCGTTCTCGTCAGGCTCGCGCCCGAGATTCTGAACAAGCCGCTTTTGCACACGCATGAGTTTGTTAATCGTCTCAATCATGTGCACCGGGATGCGGATCGTGCGCGCTTGGTCAGCAATCGCACGCGTCGCCGCCTGGCGAATCCACCAGGTCGCATACGTCGCGAACTTGTACCCGCGCTTGTACTCGAACTTCTCGACCGCCTTCATGAGGCCAGTATTACCCTCTTGAATGAGGTCGAGGAACGAGAGGCCACGGTTCATGTACTTCTTCACGATCGAGATAACGAGACGAAGGTTCGCCTCGACCATCTTCGTGCGCGCCGACTGACCATAGTGGAGAACACTCTTAATTCTTGAGAAGGTCTCAATGAACTCTTCGCCCGGCATACCAAAGGCATTCTCAAAGCGCGCCATTTTCTCTTTGACCGCCTTCAGTTCGGTCGTGCGCCGCTTTGATGGATGCTCGGTGCTGAGCCGCCTATACTCGCCAACAAGTTTCTTGTAAGGCAAGTAAATGCGCTCATCGGTTTCTTCGCAAAGCGTCTCAAGGATCTTCTGTTTGAAGTTGAGCGCAACGAAAATCTCGCGGAGCGCTTGACGCGCATTCGCAAGAGCCTTCTCAGCCCCGCGGCGGCGCGCATCATTCTCTTTGAGTGTGAGCGTATCGCGAACCTTCTCGCTCGCCTCTCGCAAACGCTTCTCGGTCTCAGAGAGGCGCTTACGGAAGGCGGGAATACGCGCGATGTACGCATCACGGTTGGAGTCATCGGAGTCGGAGACAATGCGATCAAAGCGCTCGTCTTCAGACTCAATGCGATCCAACTGGCGGGCGTACATACGCGGCACAAAAAGGAAGCGGTTGAAGAGATCTTGAAGGTTCGCCTCAGATTCTTCAATGATCTTGCAGATATTAACTTCCTCATCGCGCGTCAGAAGCGGAACCTGCCCCATCTGGTGCAGGTACATGCGCACGGGGTCCTCAATCATTTCGGCCGCACGCAACTTCGGATCAATCTGCTTGGCGTTCTTCGCGGCAAGGTACTTCGCGACATCCTCCTCGCGCATAACCAACACGCCGAGTGCCTCCAACACCTTCAAATAGCTGTCGGACTTGATCTCGTCAACGATGTGCGCGGGAAGAATCTGATTGAGTTCCTCAAACGTCACATAGCCACCATTTGAGTCGCTACGACGCTTGAGATCTTGAATCACGTCATTAAACTCAGCCTCGCGCAGAATGGACATGCCCTCCATTGAAGGCAAAATCACATCATCGCTAGAAGGGTCGGGTTCAACACCCGTCGTATTGAGAGCCACAGGCGGAATATCTGAAGGTGTCTCAGCGTCAATAGCATCGTCATCCTCAACGCCCTCTTCGCCCGCGCCAAGGTTGCCGCGCGCCTCCGCGCGCTCGACCTCGCTCGCCAACATATCGGCATCGATACCCTGAGCTTCTTTCTCAAGATCCTCAGGCGGCATGTCGTCAGACGGCATGTCATCATCAACCGTAGCCACGCGACGCGCCTTCTTCACGGTCTTCTTGTCAGAATCTTCTACAGTAGACTTCTTGGCGGTTTTCTTCGCGGTCCGTTTTTTCACCGTTGCCGCGCTCTTCATTTTTTTGGAAACAACCTTTTGGGCTTTCGCCATATCTACTCCAGTATACTATTCACCCACTTGCACTTTGTCAAGTGTTAAGGAGTAATATATCAGAAACGAAGACGACTTGTCAATAGGGAAAATTCAAAATTTATTTCCCCTTAAAGCGCACGATGAAGCCACCACCCGGAGCGAGGTGAAAGGTGAGGCTGTCGCCGGCCTTGATCGTCTTTGTCTCGTGAACATAGGCCGTCGGTCGCTTATCCGAGTCTGGCGCATCGCGGAAGATCTCGGCCGTCCACGCGCCCGCACCAAGGAACGACGTATTAAACGTGACATCGTGCGCATCGGCGTTGCCAATCGCGGCGGCGTACCACGAGCCGTCCTTCGCCTCGCGCGCGACCGCGAAATAGCTGTCGGGACAACCGCCGAGGCCAAGCGTCTTCGACCAGACCGTCGGCACCTTCGCCATAAATGAGAATGATTCCATGTTCCGCTCGTATTTCGTCGGCGCATCGGAGAGCATCTGAAGCGGCGCCTCATAGGCCGCCATCATCGCCATCTGGTGGCAGCGCGTGCCGACCGAGCCCGGGTTCGTGCCGTTGCCCCGATACTGACCAATGACATAATTGTCCATCGCGCCTGGCGTATAGTCCATCGGACCCGCCGTCATGCGCAAAAAGGCGGCTCGCACGTCATTCGCCATCATATCAATCGAACGGTCATACCACTTCATCTGCTCAAGACCGTGAATACCCTCGTAGTTGACGATGTTCGGATATTCCCTCTGCATGCCCGTCGGGCGGTAGATGCCGTGATAGTCAACAAGCATCTGGTTCTTTGCACACGCCTTCGCGAACGTCTCGAGAAAGACGGCGACAGCCGCATCGCCGCGATCCATAAAGTCAATCTTGAAGCCCTTCGCGCCGAGTTTCGCGAAATGCTCCGCAACACGCGCCTCATCGCCCTCAACGAACGACCAAGCCATCCAAAGGATGATACCCACGCCCCTCTCCTTGCCATATTGGATGAGGTGCGGCACATCCACATTCGGGTGGAACTTCCAAATATTGAGGTGCTCGCTCCAGCCCTCGTCGAGAATGACGTATTCAACGCCATTCTTCGCGGCGAAATCAATGAAGCGCTCATAGCCCTTCGTTGTGCAGCCCTTCGCCTCGCCCTTGTTGTCCCAGGCGTTCCACCAATCCCACGCGACCTTGCCCGGCTTCACCCACGAGAAATCGGCCTTCGCATCGCGCGGCTCGGCGAGTGCCGCGACGATATCCGCCTCACAGAGTTTCGACGGCGTGTCGGCGAGAATGAACGTGCGCCACGGGAAGGTGCGCGCGCCAGATGACTTCGCCAGATCCTTCGCCGTCTCAAGGACGCGTTTGCGGCGCTCACGGCGTTCCGTCTTCGTTGGACGCGGCGCAAAGACGGCCGAAAGCGCGACGCCCTCGCCCGATGACTCCTTCGCGGGGCTTAAGTCCCAGATTGGATAATTGCGGACATTTGACTCGGTGACGGCGACCGTCTTTCCGTCCAGCGTATAGACGAACGGCAAGTAGATCATACCGCCCTTCAGGTCTTTTGCGACGACGCGCTGCGGCACCGTTTCCTCGCAACCAATATCCTTGCCGAAGTTCGCCCACGTGACGGCGTCCTTCGTAGGAATCGTGATGGACGCCGTCTCGCTATCAACGACAATCTCGCCATCCAAGCGCGTCTCAAAGCGGTAGGCGACACCGTCGTCTCGCGCGACGAGGCGGAGACCCCACGCGCCGAAGTCGACGAAGGCCTCGTTTGCGGCGAGGTCAATCGCGTCCTTCTTATAAACATCAACCTTCTCGCGCCCCGCGCGCGTCTCAAACGTGACAGACGCCTTCTCCGCCGCGTTCGCACCAAAGAGCGCGCACCCATTCACAGTCATGTTGATCGGTGTCTTCGCGACGAGAACGACACCATCGCGCAAAATCTCATATGTCATGTCCGTCGCGCCCAACGCGAGACGGATTTCGTTTCGCCCATCGGACGAGGCGACCGTCACCTGCCCCTTCTCAACCTTCTGCTGGCAGCAACAACCCGCGACAACGCCCGCGCACGCGGCAAGACACGCAATGGACTTCATGTTCTTCCTTTCGTTTCAAATCGCCATTAACATCACGAACATCATTAATATTACTATTCTACCAAATTTATTGCCACGTTCAATCTCGATTTATGACATCTCGATTTGTAACTCTCTGACTCGCGCAACCTCTGATTCTCATTCACGCTTTCGCTAAACACGGAGCACAGAGAAACACGGAGGTCTTGGGAGATCGCTTCGCAGTGGGCTACGAGTCTTTCCCTGCGGGGCTACCACGGAAAGAACGGAAATCTACAGAAGGAAAAGAAAAATCAAGCCAAACCGAAACGAAACCTGAACCCCACGGAATACGCGGCCGATTATACGTTTTTTCGCCCACACGTAGGGTTGAGCTTCAAGTTGCTTCTCTTTGTCGTTGGGCGAAAAACCTAAATCGGCCACACTTAGGTTTTGAAGTGTGTTACGGAACTGACTTTCCGTGAGACGCGTTCAACCCAAGGCGCGGGCGATTCAGAATCTGCGCCCATTGGCATCATTCGTCATCAAAACGCCACTTGAAACCGCGTGGGCGAAGATTCGCTGAATCGACCGCATTCTTCGGTGGGTTTGGTTGATAGGGCTGACACT
>CAVHJW010000035.1:0-13098 GCA_963636335.1 bacterium | reverse complement strand
CGCCTCGACGAAACCGAGGTTCGGGCCGACGTGTCCCGTGTGCTGCGCGGCGCGGACGATCAGCGCCTCGCGCATCGCGTCGCAGAGTTCATTGACACGTTCCGCCGGAACGGCCTTGACGTCGGCGGGACCTTTGATAGAAAGCAAGTCGAACATGATCTCTTCTCCTACGTGACTGATGCCGCGTAGTATATCACATCCGACATAGAACCGTCAATTATGAATTTCGCAAATCCATAACTACACCAGCACACGCTCAATCTCCTCATACCGTCGCGCGGCCTCGGCTTTCGTCAGACGATAGTAGTCGGCATCGGCGATGAGATCGCCGTGGTCAAGCGCGCTCGCGCCGCCGTCTAGATTCGGATTCACATCGAACATCGGCGCAAGCCGCCACCCTTCTTCATAGCGCGGCATCCTGAAGGTCGCGGCCAGCGACAACGCGCATCGTTTTCACGACGACTTATTCCTGCGCCGCCTTTCCCGCCCCCTTTGCCCGTCACGCGCGTGGGTGAGAGGCGGCGTAGACATCCTTCAGGCGTTCAACCGAAAGGTGCGTGTAGATTTGCGTTGTTGAGAGCGAGGCATGGCCGAGCATCTCCTGAACGGAACGCAAGTCTGCGCCCGCGTCAAGAAGATGTGTCGCAAACGAGTGACGAAGTTTATGCGGCGAAAGATCCGTCGGCAAGTGCGCCTCGGCGAGATAGCGCTTCATGCGACGCTCCATGAAGCGCGGCGCCAGCGGCGTGAAGCGATCGGTCAAAAAGACACGCGCATCCACCCCCTGCGGAATCTCACCATGCGCCTTTAAATACGAGAGGAGCGCGCGCAACGAGGCGAGCGCGCGTGAGCCGAGAACGACAAGGCGATCCTTTGCGCCCTTGCCCGTCACAATCATCGCGCCGCGTGCAAAGTCAATTGTCCCCCACGTGATACCGACCATTTCACTAATACGGCAACCCGTTGAATAAAGGCACTCGAAGAACGCCTCGTCGCGATGTGCGGCGTATTCGCCCAAGACGCCCGCCTCAAAATCGGCGCGGGGGCAAGCGAGAAGGCGCGCGACATCCGTGACCGAGAGCGTCTTGGGCAACGTCTTCTTGAGGCGCGGCCCGTGCAGAAGCGCGAAGGGATTATCACGAACAACGCCCTCGCGCAAGAGAAAGCGAAAGAAGGCGCGGGCGGCCGCGAGCTTTCGCCGAACGGTCGTCGGCGCGGCCTCGTGCGACGTGAAGGTGACCGTGAAGCGACGCGCGTCTGCCTCGGCATAGGCCGACCAATCGTAAGGCGGCTCCGCCCCCTCGCCCCACTTGAGCGAGACGAGTTGACCGAGGTCGGAAAGATAGCCCGCGACCGTGTGGCGCGAAGCGTTGCGCTCCGCCGCAAGCGAGGCGACGAAGCGCGCGAGAAGCGGGTCGGCGTTGGCGAACCTATTTGGATGCGCCGTCGTCATCGTCGTCGCCCGCGCTCTTCTTGAGCCCCAGAGCCTCGGCCTCCGTCACGAACGCCGGAACCTGCTTGCGATAGAGCGAGGCGAGGCGCTTGAGCGCGCCCACCTGACGAGGCGAGAGTGTGTGACGGCGCGCGAACTGCTCCGTGAGCGAGGCAACAAACGCCTGATCATCAAAGACGCGCTTACCACTCTTCTGCACAGGGCGCCACGTCTTGACGTTCTCTTGAAGAAGTGAGAGGATGCGCGCGGCCGCTGGATCGGCGGGGCGATCGTCAAAACCTTCGGGGACAAACGGCTGAAGCGCCTCGCGAATCGCCGCGCCGTCCTCAAGCGACACGGCCTGCTCACCCACCGTGCGCGCGAGAATCGCAAACTGTTTCACCGAAAGCGGCTTGCCGCGCTCATACTGGTCTTGAAGCGAACGAAGGAATGGACTCTTGCCGGGCCCGCCGAGGCGCGCAAGCGTATCAAAACAATAGGCAACCCACTTCGGGTCAGCGTGCTCGACCGCGACCTTGCCCGCCGAAAGCCCCGCCTCCTTAAGACGCGCCTCGCAGTCCTGGATCTGACTCGCGTACATAAGCGCCATGCGCACAAGGAACTGGAGTTGCCGCGCCGAGAGAGGACGCTGACCCGCCTTCGCCTGCTCCTTCACGCTCTCAACAAAGGCGCGATCATCATAGACGCGGCGCCCCACCTTCTTCGCCTCTTTCCACTCCTTCACCTGATCAAGGAGCGCGAAGACGACGTCAAATTTCGCAGGGTCGGGACGTTCCTCCTCCGCAATCGCGCCAATCTCCGAGACGAACTTCGCGTAGAATGACGAGAGCATCGCATTCATTGACTCTTCGGCGAATTCAACCTTGTCAAGCTCACCCTCCATCTGCGCCGTGTAGCCGACCGAGAAGAGATCATTCATCTTCTTGACAAGCCAGTCACAAACGAGAATGCCGCGTTCAAGAGGAATCAGTTTCTTCTTCTCAACCTTCGCGTACTCGCGCATTTTCAGCGTCTCAATGGTCTGCGCGTATGTAGACGGGCGGCCGACGCCATTCTCCTCAAGCGCTTTGATGAGCGAAGCCTCGGAGTAGTGCGTCGGACCCTTCGTTTTCTTCTCGTCGCAGAGCCAACGCACAACGGCGAGCGCATCGCCCTTCACGACCGCCGGCAGGTAAGCAACCTCATCCGAATCATCATCGTCCTCGCCGTCCTTGCCCTTCTTCTTGAGCGAGAGGTTCATGATTTTCAAGAAGCCCTCAAAATCAACGGTCGTTGCCGATGCCGTAAAGAGGTATTCATGGACACGCGTCGGCTTGACCGCCTCGAGCGAGATTGTCCGAACCGTCGTCTTCGCGTCGGCCATTTGACTCGCGACAAAGCGACGCCAAATGAGGTCATAGAGTTTTAAGTCCATGCCGTCAAGTTTACCCGCGCCCGCACGTTTCGGCGAGAGCTCAACATCCGTCGGGCGGATCGCCTCGTGCGCCCCCTGCGCCTCGACACCAGCCTTCGCCTTCACCTTGTAGACATTCGGCGTCGCAGGATAAAACTCCTTCCCGCACCACGTCTCGATGAACGCCTTCGCGGCGTCGCGGGCCTGGGCGGAGATATTGACAGAGTCTGTTCGCATGTAGGTGATGAAGCCCGCCTCGTAGAGCTTCTGCGCGATCTTCATCGTCTTGCCCGGCGAGAACCCGAGGACGCTTGAGGCCGCTTGTTGAAGCGTTGAGGTCGTGAACGGCGGCAAGGCATGGCGCGATTTCGCCTGTGCCTTCACGTCCGTCACGCGCAGCGTCGCATCGGAGAGATCGAGCAGAAGACGGTTCGCGTCTTCTTGTGTACGAATGTCAGGCTTCTCACCATCAAGACGCGCGAGTTTCGCAACGAACGTCTTCTCGTCGCCGTCCTTGCGGGCCTCAACGCCGAGCAAAAGGTAAACCTCTGGAACGAATGCGTCAATCTCGCGCTGGCGTTCAACGAGGAGACGCAAGGCGACAGACTGGACGCGACCAGCCGAAAGCGTGCGACTATTCGCGCAATTGACGTTCTTCCAAAGAAGCGGCGAGACGCGATAGCCGACAAGGCGGTCGAGGATGCGACGCGCCTGTTGCGCATCGACGAGCGGCATATCAATGTCGCGCGGTGTCTGAACGGCCTTAAGGACGGCCGCCTTCGTAATCTCATTGTAGGTCACGCGAAGGAATGGCTTCTGGCCAGCCGTGGGCGCCAAAACTTCCTTGAGGTGCCACGCAATGGCTTCCCCCTCACGGTCAGGATCGCTCGCGAGGTAGATTTCATCGGCCGCCTTCGTCGCCGCCTTCAGTTCAGCGACAACCTTCTCCTTTCCGTCCGAGATGACGTATTTCGGCGTGAACGTCCAGGCATTTGAGCCAGCCTCGTCAATCTTGATCGCACCATTCTCTTTCGGGAGATCGCGAATGTGGCCGACCGACGACTTGACGACAAAGTCGCGACCTAGATAATCTCCAATTTTTTTCGCCTTCGCAGGAGACTCAACAATCAGCAACTTTTTCATGTCGCCCTCTCTTCCTTCCGAAATCTTTTCTTTAGACGAGGCCGCGCCGAACGAGTTCCTCTGCAATCTCGACCGCGTTCAAGGCCGCACCGCGCAAGAGTTGATCGCCCGAGACGAACATCTCAAGACCGCGATTGTCGTCGCGCGAAATGTCACGGCGAATGCGACCAGCGAGAACATCGTATTTCGCCGTCGCATCCAGCGGCATCGGATAGCCACCCTTGAGCGGATCATCCACGACGCGAACACCCGGCGAGTGGCGCAGAATCTCGCGCGCCTCGTCTGGCGTGATCTCATTCTCAAACTCAAGGTTGAGCGACTCCGAATGGGCGCGCGCAATCGGAACGCGCACACACGTGCATGAAAGGCGCAGAGAGGGAAGGTGCAACATTTTACGCGCCTCGTTGCGCATCTTGAGTTCCTCAAGCGTGTACCAATTCGTCTCGTCAAATTTATCAATGTGCGGGATCAAATTGTACATGAGCTGATGCTGAAACGCCTTAACCGTCAGCGGCTCGCCCTTCGCATAAGCGTGAATCTGCCCCTCCAGTTCATCGAGGCCGGGCGCGCCCGCACCAGACGCGGCCTGATAGGTCGAGGCGATGAGGCGCTTGAGCCCCTTCGCCTTATGAAGCGGCGCGACCGCCTCAAGCATAATCGCCGTCGTGCAATTCGGATTTGCGATGACGCCCTTGTTCCAGTCGAGATCTTCGGCATTCACCTGCGGGACGACAAGCGGCACCTCGGGGTCTTGGCGGAACGCGCGCGAATTATCAATCATCTTCGCGCCCGCCTTCACGCACGCATCTTTGAGCGCGATGGCGACATCCGTCTTGCCCGCAAAAAGAACAATGTCGAGCCCCTTGAAGCACGTCTCGTCCGCCTTGCCCACATGATACGTCTCGCCCAGAATCTTCTCATCGCGCGCACGCGAAGCGAAGACATGGACCTCTCCGTTCATCGGAAAGTTCCGTTCCTTGAGAACCTTAATCATCTCGGTGCCAACCGCACCGATGCCAACCAAACCAACATTATATTTCTTCATAACTTTGAAAAATTATTAAGACGCAAGTTCCGCCGCCGCCTTCTGAAGGCGCGCGAGCGTCTTCTCCTTGCCGAGCAGTTGAAGCATCTCAAAAAGACCAATGCCCTCACCGCGCCCCGAGACAGCAACGCGAATCGGATGGACCCACGGGCCCATGCCATTGCCCTGCGAGAGCGTCTTGACGAGCTCCTCGAGTTTGGGCGCGGTCCAATCTTCAACGGCCTCAAAGCGCGTGACGAGATCGAGCAGCGTCTCCTTGACGCCGGGCTTCTTGAGGCGCTTCTCAACGGCCTTCGGATCGACCGGATAGTCGTCGGTGAAGAAGCAGAGGCCATTGCCGGGCATGTCGTTCAAAGTCTTCGTGCGCGGCTGAAGCTGCGAGACGAGATACTCCCACCAGCCGTCGGGACGCGGCGCGGCGGCCGCATCGGCCAGACTCTTGCCCGCGAGGTCGGTCGCGGCGGCAACGCGCTTCTGAAGCTCGGCCTTGAAGTCGGCGGCGGGGATCTTCTTGATGTATTCGCCGTTCATCCAGGCGAGCTTCTTCGGGTCGAACATCGCGGCCGTGACGTGCACCTTCTCGAGCTCGAAGAGCTTGACCATCTCCTCGCGCGTGAGGATCTCGCGGTCGTCGCCCGGGTTCCAGCCGAGCAGGAGGAGGTAGTTGAAGAGCGCCTCGGGCAGGTAGCCCTGCTCGCGGTATTCGCCGACGAACGCCGCGCCGTCGCGCTTCGAGTAGGGCTTGCCCTGCTGGTTCACGATCATCGAGAGATGTCCGTATTTCGGCACGGGCGCGCCGAGCGCCTTGAAGATGCAGATGTGCTTGAACGTGTTCTCGACGTGGTCGTCGCCGCGGATAATGTGCGTGACGCGCTGGTCAATGTCGTCCACGACGTTTGCGAGATGGAAGATCGGCGAGCCATCGGAGCGGACGATCGCGAAGTCCTGAATATCCTCGGCCTTCTTCGCGAGGTGGCCTTTCACGATGTCGTCAAACTCAATCGTACCTTCCTTCGGCATCTTGAACATCGTGACAACGCCCGTCTTGCCATCGCGGGACGTCCGCTCGACCTTGTAGGCGTGACCAGAGGCGAGAAGCTGTTCGGCGACGGCGAGGTGGCGCTTCACATTCTTCGTCTGGTAGAAGACCTCTTCATCGTAGTCAAGGCCGAGCCACTTCATGCATTCAAAGAGCACCTGAATGGCCTCGGGTGTCGAGCGCTCGAGGTCGGTGTCCTCGACGCGCAGCAGGAACTTGCCGCCCGTGTGGCGCGCGAAGAGCCAGTTGTAGATGGCGGCGCGGATGTTGCCGATGTGGACCTTGCCCGTCGGGGACGGGGCGAAACGAACGCGAATTTCGTCCATGTTCAAACTTTCTTCATTTCTAACGACAAGAACCATTCGCCTTGGCGAGCTTCTTTAGCTTCGGGGCGAACATAAGGCGCTCAACCGCCGTCAAGTGGTCGACGTAAAGAACACCGTTGAGATGATCAAGCTCATGCTGAATCGCGCGCGCGAGGAAGCCACGCGCCGTGATAATCTGTGGGCGATTCTCCGCATCAACATACTGGCACGTAACCTGCGCCGCGCGCGTCACAGACCCACCAATTCCTGGGAAGCTCAGGCAACCCTCTTTGTCGCACTGCGAGCCTTCCTGCGCAAGGATTTCGGGATTGAAGAGTTTGAGCGGCATCGTGATGGGCGCATTAAAGAGCGCATCAGCCTGCTCCTCGCAGCCGTCTGGAATGTCAATGACGCACATTTTTTCACGCCGACCAATCTGCTCGGCCGCAAGCCCCACACCGCGCGCCTTGTGCATCGTCTCGAGCATATCATCAGCAAGATGACGCAGTTCGTCGGTCACGACACGAATTTCTTGCGCCTTCTCGCGCAGAATCGCCTCGCCGTACTTGAAGATCTTGAGAACCATCTCGTTCAAACCCCCGTCGAGCCAAAGCCGCCCGCGCCGCGATCCGTCTCATCAACAATCGTCGTCTCTTCAACCAACGGTTGCGTGACGGGCGCGATGACGAGTTGAGCAATTTTATCGCCCTTCTTCACCTTGAACGCCGCCTCACCGAAGTTCGCGAGGATGACGCCGATTTCGCCGCGATACCCCGAGTCGATTGTGCCGGGCGAATTGAGAACCGTGATGCCCGATTTAAGCGCGAGCCCCGAGCGCGGACGCACTTGCGCCTCGTAGAGCGGAGGCAAAAGAATGACAAGCCCCGTTGGCACGAGCGCGCGACCGAAACGCGGAATCTCAAGATCGGCGACGCTTCTTAAATCCATCCCCGCGTCGCTCGGGTGAGCATACGCGGGGAGGACGGCATCCGGATGAATGCGTCTAAAGCGAAGCGTCATTCTTCCTCAACTTTCTCGGTTGACGAAAGCGATGTCGTCGTGTAGCCGAGGCGCTTTAAGTTCCACGCCTCCCACGAACGCGAGAGAGCGCTCGCCGTCGCCATTGAAAGGCTCTCGCCAATCTGACCCTTAAGAATCATCGCCTTCGCCGCATCGCCCGCAACGCGATTCTCACACACGACAAGGAGCGCGCGCCCCTTGCCCGTCAGGACGCAGTCAGAGACCTCACCCTTCGCAAGCGTCATAGCCGCACGCGCAACCGCGCTCTGATCAGGGAACGTGTTCGGCGCGAGGTCGGAGACGGTGAAGACGAGATTTGTTGAGACATCCTTCGTCGCAAGGACGGCCGTCGCACCCTTCTTCGCAATCGCATCAACCGATGCCTTGAATGCCTTTTCGCGCTTTTCAGCGAGCGCGCGCGGACGAATGATGGACGCGGCCTCATCATAGGTCGGCACGTGCGCGGGGCTCGTCTCGGCGAGTTCAATGAGATAGACCTTCTGACTGGACGAGACGACCGCGTAGCGCAAATCTTCACTTTCGGGGTCAAGTTCCGCAATCGCCTCCGCAAAATGACGCACGCCGGGCAGAACCTGACCCATGCGAACCGAGAAACCCTCCTTCCACGAGCCATCGGTCATAAAGAAGCCGCTCGTCTCGACCTTGAGACCGTCCTCTTTCGCAATCTCGTCAAGGCGCGAAGAACCCTTCGCGGCGCGGACAGCGAAAGCGCGACGATTCAAGTTTGTCTCAAAATACTCAACTGCGGCGAGCTGACGCAATTCTTTTTCAATCGTGCCCTTCACCTCGTCAAACGGCTTCGTCACTTCGACGTCATTCGTCCCCTTCGTCGTGTAGCGATCGAGCGTCGCGTCGTACCGGTCACGCATATCATCCTCGGAGACAGACATCTTCGCGAGAATTTTCGCGTCCGTCGCGTCAAACGCGACATAACGAATCTTCTTGCGCTCAGCGAGGAAGAGCGCGTTCGTGTTCTCGTTGTACCACGCGCGCACGCCCTTGTCGTCAATCGTGACAGCGTCAGCGGCCGCCTTGCCCTCGGTGAAGCGCGCAACGCGGACAGTCATGACGTCGGTCGCATCGGCGAGCGCCTGATCAAGTTCCATCGGCGAAGTCCAAACGGCGCTCGCGAGGACGGAGCGGTTTAGACGCATCAGAGTCATGCGACGCTTGAGCGACGCTTCAAAGCGCTCAGGCGTCAGGTTATTCGCGCGCAACACCTGCTTGTAAACCTCAAACGAGAACGCGCCATTTTGCTGAAACGAGGGGTCGCGCCGAATGGCGGCCGCCACCTCCTCGTCCGTCGCCTCGATGCCCGATTTCTCGGCTGTCTTGAGCGTGGCGTAAATCGCCCACGCCTGACGGTTCACCTCGTCGGACGCGAGACGCCAGTCACGCGCCGAACCGATGCCACGCACATCATCGGCGATGGCGAGAAAGAGCGACGCGTCCACGCGCTCACCCGCGAGCGTACCCGCCTCATCCGCGCCGCGCGCCTCGTTGTCATCGCGCTGGAGATCATCCAGCAAGAAGTCAAAGGCGAAGAAGGCGGAAATCGCAACGGCAAAGACGCCCCAAATCCAGCGGTTACGAATAATCTTATTGAACTGATGAATAACCATTTTTAATGCTGCCTCGTCCTAATTTCAAATACCCAACGAAACGTCCTTACCAATCATCGTCACCCATGTCATCATCGGAAGAGGCGTCGTCATCAGAGGAGGCCTCATCATCAGAAGACTCCGATGCCTCGGCGGACGACTCGCCCGCTGGGGTCTCCTCAACCAACTCGGATTCATCCACGGCCTCGTCGGTCGTCGCCTCCGCCGCGCGCTTGGCCGCGTCGGACTTATCATCCTGCGTAACCTCAACAACGAGCTCGCCCGTATTGACCTCGGGACGGCCCTCCGTGTAGGCAAAATGATTCTTCATCTGGCTCATCGAGTCAAATGTCATCATCGCGACACTCATACGCTTGCCGATGCGCGGAACGGCGCGGTTGATCTGCACGCGCGTTGACACCGAAAGATGCCAGTCGAGCGTCTTCGCCTCGGCGACCTCCTTCATCGTGCCATCATCCTGCGACTCAAGCACATAGCGCTCGCCTGCGTCAAGCATAACGACATAGTCGCCGCTCGTGCCATAGAGAATCGTCTCAAGGCTATCATGCGTCTCGCGCACGCGCATCGCGTCCGCCGCGCGCATAAGCGGAATCTTGTAGTGGCGACCCTCGACCGCGAGCGAGCCCGTCACGCAACGGACATCGGCGAGATAGCCGTCTCCCGTATCCTTGTAGGAGAACTTTGACTCGCCGCAGAGGCTCTTCGCCGTGAACCCCGATGTCGTCACGCACATCAGGTTCGAGCTCAAATTGCTCGGAAGCGACAGTTCCACGTCGCCACCCGTAAGCACGAGCGTGCGCGACGGCACGCTTAAGGGCTGTGGGCGCGTTGAGAACGAAGCCCCATCCTTAATTGTAGCGAGGCACGTTTGGCCAAAAGCAATGACAAGCGTGCTCTTCTCCTTCGCACGGAAGGACGAGCCGAGTGGATAGAAGCGACCCTCCTCAATCGGTGCCCACGTCGTTGAGCCAGCCTTCAAGACTTCGCCCCCGCCCTGCACACGGCGGCACAGCGGGATCGTGAAGAACCACTTAACCTCGGTCTTCTTCTCAGCGGTCTTCAGGGCCTCAGCGATTTCGGGCGCGTCGGCGGATGTCTCGTCCGCCGGACGCGTCGTCTCGTCCGTTTCTTCCTGCGCCCACGCGAGGGGCGCGGCCGTCAACGCGGCGAGCGCGATAGTGACAATCTTCTTCATACGAGGTGAGCCCCTTCGGACGGCTTGATGAGTGAGCAAACAGGCTCATCGCCAAACTTGGCCTTATATTCCTTCGTGATGGCCGCCGCAATCTTCTCGGCCGCGAGCGGATCCACGAGCAAGCAGCAGCTGCCGCCGAAACCGCCGCCCGAAAGGCGTGCGCCATAGACCTCGGGAATCGCCTTCGCGGCGTCCACGATCGCGTCGAGTTCCTCGCAGGAGTTCTCGAACCAGTTGCGGCTCGACTCGTGCGAATCGTACATGAGCGCGCCAAAGCCCGTGAGGTCGCCCTTCTCAAGAAGCGCAGCACCCTGCAGGACGCGCTCGTCCTCACCAATCGGGTGGATCGCGCGCTTGGCCGTCGTCTCGGAAAGCCCACCACGATAAAGAATCCACTCCGCCGCCGTGACATCGCGGAGATGCGTGACGCCGCCCTTCTTAAGGACCTTTGCGAAATACTTGGCCGCGTCCTCGCACGCCTGACGACGCGAGGCATAGGCACCGTCAACGAGCGCGTGTTTCGCATTCGACTTGACCATCATGAAGGCCACCTTCTCGCCCATCGGAACGGTCTCAAACGTGTTTGAGCGGAAGTCGCTCTTGACGAGCGCGCCCGCCTGACCGTACATCGACGAGGCCTGATCAAGAAGTCCGCACGGGCAACCGGCGAACGTATGCTCCGCCTTCTGACCGATCTTTGCGAGCGCCGTCTTGTCAAAGTTCGTGCCGTAAAGTTTCTGGAACGCGAGCGCGGCCGCCATCTCAAGCGCGGCCGAGGACGAGAGCCCCGCGCCGAGCGGGATGTTGCCCAAGAACGCGGCCTTGAAGCCGTGCGGCGCCTTTGCCGGATTGCCCTCGAAAATCCAGTTAAACGTGCCATTCACGTAGTTCTGCCACGTCATCTCGGAGGCTTTCTGGACGGTCTTCGTCGTGAATGTCGCCGTCTCCATCAAATCGCCCGCCGTCAGCGCGCACGTGTCATCCGCGGACGGCGCAATCGCGAAGAACGTGCCCTTGTCGATGGCCGCGGAGAACACGTAGCCCTCGTTATAGTCCGTGTGATTTCCGAGCACCTCAATGCGACCCGGCGCATACGAGACAACCGTCGGCTTGATGCCGTAGACCTTCTCAAATTTCGCGACGAGTTCGTCGTAGACTTCTTTGTTCAACATGTTGATGCCTCCTTGGGGTTTCTCTTTAGAAAGAATGCTTTAAAATATTTCACGCGTTCTTCTTCGGCTTGGAGAGGAAGTTCGCGTAGATGAAGATGTAGGCGAAGAGCGCAATCGTGAACCAGTAGCTACCGAGGTAGCCGATCTTGCCCGCGAGCATGCCCTGGAGCGGCAAGCAGACGCCGCCGAACACGCAGGCCATGAAGATGCCCGAGCCCATCGGCACATACTTGCCGAGGCCTTCCGCCGCGAGGTTGAAGAGGCCGCCCCACATAACGGATGTCGCGAGGCCGCAGACGAAGAGCAAGCACATGGAGAGCGGAATCGTCTTGCCGAAGACCGTGACGAGCTTCACTGGCAGGAACATCATCGCGAGCAGCGTGACGATGCCGAGCAGCGAGAGGAACGTGATCATCGCCTTCGGGCTGACCTTGCCACCAACCGCGCCGCCGATAATACGGCCCACCATCATCGCGAACCAATAAATCGCAACAACCGAACCTGCGACCGCAGGGCCAACCTCCTTCATATCGCTCATGTAGAGGTTTGCAAAGTTCGGAACGCCCGCTTCAATCGTGATGTAGAAGAAAATCGCGAGCGCGCCGAGCGTGAAGTGGCGGAACTTGAGCGTCGCGACGATGTCCTTGACAACGCTCGTCTTGCCCGCGAGGCGGTCGGCCTTCTCCTCCGCCGTCTCCATGTGCGGCTCCGGGATCTTTGAAAAGAGCACGATCACGAACGCGACCGCGAAGAGCGCCATCGCAATGAGCATCGCCGGTGCGACCTTCGAGACCGTCGCCTGATCCATCGCGCCGCCGATCAGCATGCCGAGGATCATCGGAGCGAGAAACGCGCCAACCGAGTTGAGCGAGCAGCCCATCTGCACGAGCTGGTTGCCCTTGTTGCCGCCGCCGCCGAGCGTGTTGAGGAGCGGATTGACGACGAGGTTCAGCAGGCACATCGAGAAGCCCGCAATGAACGCGCCCGCGAGATAGACGTAGAACGGATTCGCCGACGCCGGCACATAACCAGAGAGGAGTTGGACACCGAGACCGATGAAGCCGACCGCCGCCGCGAGGAGCGCCGTCACCTTGTAGCCTTTGCGCTTGAGGATCAGGCCGCCCGGAATGCCCATGAAGAGGTAGGCAAAGAAGTTCGCCGCGCTGCCGAGCTGCGACGCCGTCGCGGACGCGTTAAATTGGTTCTTGGCGACGACCGCCATGGAACCGGCGAAGTTCGTGACGAACGCAATCATGAAGAAGAGCGCGAACATCGTCGCAATTGCGGCCACATTGCCGCCCTTCTGAGCCGTCATATCCTTTGTATCCATCGTATCTCTCCTAACCTAATAAGAATGGTTATCTACAAATTATACCGAAAAACGAAGATTGCGTCAATGCGTGTTGGGCGGTGTGTTGTGCGTCAATGCGGCGAGCCCGAAAAGTGCGGCCGAGCAAACACCCTGTTTCGGGCTGTATCTCTGCAAATAGGGCTTCGCACGGATGTCGACGAGCGCCTTGAAGCACGAAGTTCCGACATGCGCCGCATCCTTCCACGTCCTCGCGGCAGATTAGATTGACCACATCGCCCTGTGCGAAATTTGATTTTAGGTCAGACCTAAAATCAAATTTCAGGTTCGCGACGTTGCGCGGGATCGCGGCGATCTGCGCCTTTGGACATCGTTTGAAGC
>CAVHJW010000034.1:0-14725 GCA_963636335.1 bacterium | reverse complement strand
GTCCGCCGTGCGAATGACGGCCTTCGAGCGCAAGTTCGGACACCACGCGGGCATGTCTTCAATCACGAAAATCTTGCGCAATGCGCCGAGATAGGACGAGATCGTCTCTTCGCCGAACGTCGCCGGCTCGTTCTCGGACAGGTCTTCGCGGATCACCGAGAGCGTCGACTGCGTCCCTTGTAGCCGCGCATACGAACGCATCAACCGCCGCGCCCGCGTCTCGTCTCGCTTGACGCCATCCACGCGGGAGATGTCCGACTTGACGACTGCATCCAGATAGGCGAACGCACGGCGAAGCGCGACCTTGCCAGATAATTCACACGCAAGCGGCCAACCACCGCGGCAGAGCATGAATGCGACTTTCTCGATGTCGCCGTCCTTTGCCGCCGCCCCCGTCGGATCCTCGCCCGCGAAAAGTTTCGCAAGAGAGACCTCGCCTGACGACTCGCCTGACTCCCAAAGTGACATCGGACGCATCCGAATCCAAGAGAACCTTCCGGCTCCGGAATGCTTGATCTCGTCCGTCTCTGGCGGAACGGACGATCCCGTTAAGATGTATCGACCCAGTCCGTCACCATGGTCAACTCGATAGCGAATCGCATCCCAAAGCGACGGGGTCAGCTGCCACTCATCAATGAGACGTGGACTCTCGCCATCCAAGATCCGTTCGGGCTTTGAATGCGACAAAAGATCAAATTCCTCAAGTTTTCCTGGTTCGTCAATGTAGATTGCGCTCTTCGCCGCCTGTTCCGCCGTCGTCGTTTTTCCGCACCATTTCGCGCCCTCAATCAGCACCGCGCCAGCACCAGAGAGTTCATCAGCAAGCAAAGCATCGCAAATCCTCTTTTTGTATGTTTTCATGTGCGATATTATATCATATCTGTCGTTCTTCCGCCATAGACATTCCGCCAATTGTAGATCTTTCATTCCTTCATTTGTAGATTCTTCGTTCCGTCATTTGTAGATCTCTCGTCTCACCAATTACAGATTTGATCTTTGCTTCAAGAACTCACGCAAACAATTCCCATTCTACGATATCGTGCAGAAACTGACCGAATCCAAGCAAAATCACGAAGTCTCATTGGGGACAGACCCCATCAGGACAACGGCATCTTGACGGTGACACGGAAGAAGCGGAAGCCAGACTCGCCATTAAAAACAGGCAAGGTTGAGTCAGAGCTTCTTCAACGGATCGGGCTCAAGGAAAAATTTATGCGTATGACCGCTCGAGGAAGCGACCCGTGCGGATGGAGGTGAAGACGCCGTCACGATAAGGAATGCCGCCATTGACCATCACGAGGCGAACGCCCGTTGAAAACTGATGCGGCGCGGCGTATGTCGCCTGAGCTTTGAATGTGGCCTCGTCAAAAACAACAAGATCGGCGAACGCGCCCTTCTCAATCACGCCACGCGCGCAAAGGCCAAAGCGACGCGCGGGGATTGAGGTCATACGCGCAATCGTCTCCTCGCGTGAGACACCCCGCGCACGGACGCGTTGATAGAACATCGGCATTGTTCCGTAAGCACGCGGGTGCGGGAAGTCTTGCGCAAGAGGCCCCAAGGGCGCCCGAATTGATGCATCGCTCCCCGGGACAATCCACGACCGTGCGTAGATTTTATCAAGATTCTCCTCGCTCATCCCGAAGAAGAAAGCACCTGTCTTACAGCCATCGCGCTCAAGAATTGAACAAACGAGTTCACCCGCCGTCACATCCTGACTTTCTAAAATCTCCTTTACGCGCCGACCACTCAACGCTTTCGTCTCGTCGGACCACGTGCCGCCAATCATCACCGTTGACCAATCACGATCTGAGGCATTGATCTCTTCAACCATTCGTGCGCGAAGAGTCGGGTCGGCAAGGCGGCGACACTCGGCGAGCGCCGCCCCTTCCTGCGCCCAATCGGGCAGAACGACATCGAGGTCTGTCCCCGCCGCGCAGTAAGGATAGCGATCGCTCCCCAAAAGCAGACCCGCGTCAATGGCCGATTCCATCTTCTCAAGAACGGCGTCAATTTTGTGCCAATTTCGCGCGCCACTCGTCTTTAAGTGCGAGATCTCGGCGCGGATACCCGTCAGACGAACGAGAGACAAAACCTCGTCAATTGACTCCAAAATCTGGTCACCCTCTGAGCGCATATGCGTTGCGTAAAGGCCGCCCTTCGCCGCCGCGACGCGCGTCAATTCCAAGACTTCATTAAAGTCCGCATACTTGCCAGGCTGATAGATAAGCCCCGTCGTAAGCCCCCAGGCCCCCGCGTCAAGCGATTCTTCCAAAAGACGCGCCATGCGCCGCCGCTCATCCTCCGTTGCAACACGCCCCGCATAGCCGACAACGGACGAGCGCAATGTATTGTGACCCACGAACTGCACCGTATTGAGCGCAATCTTCGTTGACTCAATCGTTGCGCGATACTCGGCCATGGAACGCCACGTGAGCCGCTCGCCGAGAAGCGCCGCCCAATCAGAACTTAAACGCGCCTCACCAAAACGCGGCGCGGCCGAGCCACCGCATTGGCCATTCACCTCCGTCGTCACGCCTTGCGAAATTTTTGAAGGCGCATCGGGTTCCAAAACGAGATAGGCATCCGAATGGGCATGCGCATCAATAAAGCCAGGCGCGACAACAAGCCCTGTCGCATCAAAGACCTCATCATCCACCACTGGCGCGGTGTGCGATGCTTCTCGTTCAATCACATCAACGATTCGCTCGCCCTCCACAACAACATCGCCTCGAAAGGCCCGGCGCCCGAGCCCATCGACGATCGTGCCGTTCTGAATGACCATCAGTTCTCCTGCGCGCCGGCGTGTTCGGCACTCTTCGACTCTTGCGTCTCGTTCAACTGACGCACGGCCTGAAGTTCGTTACGCATCTGATTGAGTTGCTCCAGCATCGCCGCGCGATCTTCCGCCGCCTTCGCCTTCTCAACCTTCGCCTGTTCGTCGCGCACGCGCTCACGTTCGGCGCGCTTCTCGCGCAAGGATTGGCGCGCGGAGGCCACCGGGGATGCCTGATGAAGCGGCATCTTCACATCCTTTGTTCGATTGACACTTGATGGGTCGGACGCTGAGTCGGAGCCGAGTTTTAGCGTCACCTCGATGCCCTCTTTTTCGATCGTCATCGTCGCCGCGTCCTTATCCGCCGCCTTCACGCGCCAGCCATTTTGTTCCTCGCCCACCTTTAAGTAGTAGTGGAGTGGGTTCTTCGGGTCGCCGCTGTCGGTGAAGCCAACCGCGACCTCGCCCGACGGTGTCACATTAAGAACCGAGAAGCGAATCGCCTTCATGACGCGCTCCTGCTCCTTCGTCATCTCCGCCGCCTTCGTCTTCGCCACCTCGCTCGGCATCTTCTCAGGGTCAAAATTGGCGGGCGGCGCGCCGAACATCTGGCGGTCAACGATCGTCTCGTAGTAAGAAAATGGCACCTCATTCGCCCCGCACACAACGAGCGCGGAGAAAGCGAAGAGGAGCGAAAGCGAAACCTTCATGATTAGTCAAACTGATGATAGAACAACACGCGCGTCCGATGCGGAGCGAATGTCTCGTAGAAACTCGCCCACTGATCCGTTGACGTGAGGCTTTCGCGGCGCGGACGCGACGAAACGCCGCCACGCGATGGCGCAGCTGGGTCGCGCCAAACGAGCGCAACGCCGCGCGCGCCCAATTGCGAGGCCGCGAGCGCACTCGCCCCCGACCCACCGACGGTGAGCGGCTCGGCGCGGAGAAAAACGAGGAAGAGTTGCTGGCGATTCTGGAAGCACTCGCGCCAGAACGAATAGAGATACTTGCGGTCGACATCATGAAGTGGCTTTTCAAGCTCAACGCCAAAAAGCGACCTTTTCTCCTCGTCCGTCACGCCTGAGACTGTCCACGCAAAGTCCTCAAAGGCCGTCTCCCACGACTTGCCCTCGCGCGCCTTCTCACCAAATGCGGAAATCATCTTGTCGGCGATCTCTTCCATCTCCGAATCTGTTATCTTCGCCTTGGAGGAGCTTTCACAAAATGCCCACTCGGCGCGCGCAGAAGGCTCCTTGGTGGCCGTTGGATTTCTCGTCGCGTTCGTTGAAGCCACAAACCAATCGTAGGGCGTATCTTTAATCGCCGCCTCAATAACACGTGGATCACGCGAGAAGGGATTCACGCGGAAGTCGCCGTCGCCCGTTGTGACGGTGTAAGTGACACCCCCCTTCGTGAGCGAATATATGGGGTCGATGCCGTCGCCACGATCAAAGGCCGTGTATGTCTTCCAAAAGCGCGAACCGTTCGCAAAACCGCTCGTGCTCGTGGCGGAGCGCGCGCTAAAATCATTCCTTCCATGATAGCGCGACTCGCTCATAAAGTCGCCTTCAATGAAATCGGCCTCTCCCGTCAGATCCTGCACATAGGGCAGAAAGGCGAGCTCGCCCATTGATTGCAAATACTCCTGATCACTCGTGAACATAAAGATGTCAGAGTCACGGCCGCCCGTCCCCAAAAGCCCGCTCGTCGTACCGACACCCACGTAATTCTTCCAATGATCTGGTGAGGCACCATCTTCATCCGTCGTGCCGAACCAGTCTTCTGGCGCGAAGTTATAACGCGGATCCGCCGCATAGAGCGCGCGCCAACCCTCTGGCTCAAGCGTGGCGCTCTGGTAGAATGTTGCCGACTCTTCACCTGTCAGCATCTTAAACGAGAACGACGGCGTATACTTGAAATCAAGGATTGGCGAGCCATCTCCTGAGAATTTCACGAGGTCACCGACGAAGCCCGCGTCATACGAGCACCCATTCAGATATTCCTCATCATCGCGATAGCTCGCAGGAGCAAGATCAACCGTCTCGCTACCGTCCGTGACGCGCACCCAGACGGCGATGTAGGGGCGGAACGTCGTCTCATCGGTCATCTCAATAAAGTTCTGACTGTTCTTGCCACGTTTGGACGCATCTCGAAGGTCGCCTTCATCAATCCAAATCTTCTCCTTGTAGTTGTTCTCGTAGTAGCTCTTGTAAACGCTGTGCGTTTCGCCGTCCTTTGAGAAGACTGTTAAAGCACCCGTCTCAGGCTCTCTCGTTGAATCGGTTGTTGTCAGCGTCCACTCATCAACCGTTTCGGTCCCGCCTGTGTCGGTGTAACGCTGCTTCTTCTCTGTCACCTCATAGTAGACGGGGAACTCTTGCTTCTGAAGAGAAACCTCCACCTGATAATCCTTGATCGCCTTGACAACGGTATCCACGTTATCGTCAAACGAAAGCGACTGCCCCGTTCCTCTGATCCACACGACACCGCCCGCGTCCTTTGTTGTTGGCGGGTTCGTCCAATAGTCCGCCTTTGGGCGGATGACACTCTCGGTCTTAAAGCGCGCCTTGATTTCGTCCTCTGCGAAAAAGAGCGCGGCAAGCGCCTCAACCTTCCACGTCCCCTTGCGACCCGAGGCGGAGTCCACGCGCTTGAACGGGAAGATGGCCGTTCCCGAGACGACAAACGACGATTGAGGAACAACGAGTTTATGTGGCGTCACCTTGCGCGTAATCTTGTAGGTCGTACCCTCCTCCGTCACATCGACGGATGTTTCCTTGGCATCATCGCCACTCGTTGACTCGGAAAGACGAATCTCTGTTCCAAAATCAACCGAGACCGACGCAATCATCGGCTGCGTCTCAACAGTCGGCAATGCGAGCGAAATCGGCGTCCGATTGGAATCCAGATAATCGTAGAGACAGGCTAGCCCCGCACCGCCGAGGTTCACGCGCAAGAGATCGTAAAGGTCGTTGTTGGCGTTGTCAATGTCAAAGAAATTACTCGCGCCAAACGTAGGGAAAGGCTGCTTCGACGTGAGGTCAATTGTCGTCGTGCTCGCCGTCGTATTCGTCTTGGGGAACCACGTGTCAGTAATAAAAAGTTCATTCTTGACCGTCTCATCTTCGCGGTAGATGGACACATCCGATGCTCCCGACAGATACTTGATGAACGGCGCGTAAGACGAAGAGGAACCGGCGACAAGATTGAAGTCGGCGAGTGAGACGAATGGGATGTCGCCCGCTCCAGTCTGAACCGATTTAAGAGCCTCGGCATCCTCAAAGAGCGATGATAAGTTAATGCGTTCTCCTGGCGCGGACGTGCGACGCTTGTCGGCATCAAGTTTATTGATATCAAAGAGGTCCGAGACATCAACCGCGGTGAACGCATAACGCCCCATATCGTAAGAAAGGTTCCGCCATTGGGCCGTGCGCGTCTGACGCGAATAAACGCGCACCTCGTTGATAATCGCGGGCGGCAAATAGGCGAGCGCCTCGAGCGTCATCGTTGAAACTGTCTCGTCGGAGTCAATGAGGCCAAAGGGTGTGAAGACTCGCTTCGTCCAAAGGTCGCCGTTCTGAGAATCCGAAAGCGTTGATGATGGGCCGACACCTGGATAAGGGTCATCGTAGACACCCTCGCAATAACCCGTCATGGGATCAAGCGCGCCATCAAGGCGGGCAACGGCGTTTGCGAGCGCGGCCTTGAGGAGGTAGCGCGAAGACGAGGCGCGGCGCAAATAACTTGACGGCGCGCGACTCTGACGCATGAAGATGGCAAAGCCGACGGCCGAGACGACCATAAACGAGAGCATCCCGAGCACAATCAGGAGGGCCGAGCCCTGTTTCGTCGTTCTTGCGTTCATTCTTTACGCTCCTCATCCGTCAGCCGGAAGTAGTTAGGAAGCGCGGCCGAAGTCGTGAAATTGACGGCACCGCCGCCCGACCCCTGTCCGCCCGAAAGCGTCGCCGTCTTCTGAATCATGAACTGGTAGGGCCGCCCCCACGGGTCGCGCAACTGGCCATTCACGAGCGCGGCGTTGTAGAGAACAGGAATCGTCTCGCCGCTCTCACCCGTCTCGTTGCCGAGGATCATCGCCATCTCGCCCTCGGAACAGTCCGTCCACCCCGAGCGCACATGCCTCGCCAGCGTATGGTCAATGGCATACTGCTCGTACGCCAAAATCGCATTTGTTATTTCTTTCGTCTCTTGCGTGGCACGCGCGACTCGTGCGCGCGTCCGCGCCCGCGACGTTGAGACCGTCATCGCGCCGACGAGCACAGCGATCATGCCAACGACGACGAGCAGCTCGACAAGCGTAAAGCCCTTCTTCATTAGTCAATCTCCTCCGGCCACGTGTTGATGTCATCCTCGGTGTCGGGCTTTCCGTCTGGGCCGAGACTCCGAACGCCCACAGAGAAGAGCGAGACGGAAAGCGAACCCGAGCCCGAGGTCACGCTTTGCTGACGCGCCGTTTTCGCGTCGTTGAGAGAAGAAATCTGAGTCGACCGCCCCCAATCAATGCCCTCGGTGCTATAGGCGCGATCGGAACTTGAACGAAGTTGGTTCGCATTATCTTTCTTCCAAATTGACATGGTGCGGTAGGTGAGACTACCCGCGCCGCCGACATTCGGCAAGATGTCATCACGAATGTCGGCAAAGGTGCCCAGCGCCTCGCGCGTCTCGTTCAAGTTAACAATGCTCGCCGTACCCGTGCGCCACGCGATGGACGATTGGTTAAAAAACATTGTGAGAATCGTGACCAGCATCGCCAGGAGGATGCTCGCCACGAGAAGCTCAATGAGAGTAAAACCTTTTCTCACTTCTCTGGGTCTCCCTGAAAGCGCACTTCCGAGACGAAGAGCGGCTGTGACATAAGCGAGGCCTTTCGCCGCGCGGCGCGGAAGGCGAGTTGGACGACCGTGCCACGCCGCGTTGCGACGAGGGCGTACTCATAGTCGGACGAAAGCGACGGCTTTGAGCCCTTGTATTCCGAAGGGACCTTGCCCATGATATCATCCCAGACCCGATCGGCCGTTGAGCGCGGCGAGCCCTTGATGCGATACGAAAGAGACGATGAGGCACTGTCGCGCTGAACATACGCCATCCAACCGTCCGCGGGCCAGACACCTTGCGCGAACGTGGACATTTCGCCCTGCGACGGCGTGTCGCCGATTTGAATCCACGTGCTCCACGCGAGGTTCGTTGCCGAGAGCCCCTGCATGAGCGGGCCTAAATAGGTGTCGGCAAATGAGACCGCCGCCACGTCCTCCACACTCTGGCGACTCTCGCGAAAGCCGAGCGAGTAGAGTGCGCACATGACGATGATACCCGTCGCCATGATGAGCATGGCAAGGTTCACTTCAATCAGCGTAAAACCTTTTTTCATCAGATGGCCCTATCCGCGTCTGAAGACGCCGTTCCGACTTTCTTGAATTGCTTCGGATACCCGCTTGAATCCGGGCGCGTTGAGGAAATGTCGATAGTCTTGTCGTTCTGCGACTCGGGGTCAAAGACGAGCACCTGAACAAGTTCATCTTCCGTCGTCGAACGTGGGATCGCCGTACCGAAGATAATCCCCTCGGGAAGCGTCACCTCACCAAAGGAGAAGGCGTAGGCGTCGCCCGCCTTCCACGACGCCGCGTTCGCGCTTGTGCCGAGGTCGTAGTAGGCAGCCATCACGTGGTTCGTCATATTGCCCTCGCTCGCAAGATAGACGGACTCACTCTCCGACCGAATGACGCGGTCAGAAACAATTGAATACTCCATCTTGCTCATATTCGCGCCCGTGAAGCGGAAGAGCCTAAAGCCGCCGCCCTTACGCAGGTCACCCTCGTCCTCGCCAACTTCATACGTCTTATCAAGATCGGCGAATTCATCAAAGAGGTAGTTGCCGCGCACAAACGAAATGCGCCCCGACTGGCGCACGACCGTCATCATGCCAACGACGACACCATTCTCGGTTGAAGTCGGCGCCTTCAAGAGACGGTTATAGCAGTAGACGGCCGTTGGCAGGCGGTCAACATGCGCACGCTCGCGCGCCGCACGCAAAAGCGACGAGGCCGCCGACACCGCGCCGCGCTCGCGCATACCGCGCACGAGCGCCGAATAACTGTTCGTCGCGGCGAAACCCAAGACACCCATGATCGCGACGACCACGAGGAGTTCCAGAAGTGTGAATCCCTTTTTCATCGGCTATTTCGAAACGGTCACAGAGTCCGTCTGCGCGTTATAGGTGACAAAGTAGCGACAGAACTTGCCTTCTTGCGGGCCCTGATAACCAAAGGCCATCTGCGAAAACTGAATATGGTCGCGCCCACTACGTGCAACGGCGCGAGAAAAATCAACGCCCGAGATGCAATGCTGGTTGCCACAGTACGTTGAACTATTGCGCCGATTGGAGTGGTTGTCACGGCACCCCTTGCCCGAGTTGCCGATCTTGCTCCGATTCGCCACGAAGAGGCTCGTCGCGTCAACGAGAACCGATTTGCGCCCGTCCTTGCCAAAGCCCTTGCCGACGACTTGTTGGAAGATTTTGTCGGTCTCGTCGGGCGTGAAGGTGTAGGTGTCGTCGGTCATGCTCTGGGCCTTATCCTCAATGACGGTCGGCCACTTGCCCTCTTGCGCGTAATAGGCCGCAATCGCCTGCTCAAGACCCGCGCGCATCGACTCGGCGCGTTTTGTGCGCGCGCCACGGATGGAGCCCATCGCCGCGCTCGTCACGATGCCCGTCAAAATGCCGATGATCGAGATAACGACCAAAAGCTCAACAATCGTAAAGCCGCGCCGCGTCATCACTTCACCTCCTGCGCGGGCGCCCAGCTATAGATGTCATCCTTCGTGCCAAATTGACCGTCGTAACCACAGCACCACACGCATGCGCTCGCACGAACGCGCGCGCCGCCCGAGCCGCCCTTCGCGCTGACCGCGACATCGGTGAAGCCGTCATAATCAGCATCAACCGCGAAACGTAGGCGGTGATCCGCAATCGTGCCGCCCGAAGGGACGCGCGTTGTATCCGGCACCGCGCCCAAGGCCAGTTTGCGCTTAATGACGTCAGACGCCCATGGCGAGACGATACCGCACTGATCGAGGCCCGAAAGGCGGTAGGTCGTCTCGTCGTTCGCATCCGTCGTTGCCTTGTAGGTGAGCGAGAGACCGCCGCGCTTGGCGAGGACGCCGCCGACCGTCGCCGTCAGTTCCCCATTGCCGCTCTGCCCCTCCGAAAGAATGGCGCGTGGCCAGGCATCATCGGCCTGAAGAATCGCCTCAAGCGCCGTCTTCACGTTAAGGACGAGCTCAACGCCACGCGCGTTCTGCGCCTTTCGAATGAACGAGGAGTAGCCGACCGTCGTCGCCGTGACGAGAATGGCGATGATGCCCAAAACAACGAGCATCTCAATCAGCGTAAAACCGTTCTTTTTCATCTCGTTCCTCTTTCTTAGTTCTTCATGTGGACGATGTCATCCGCGACCCACGTCTGAATCGTTGAGGCGTTGTCGCGATAAACATCCTCCTCTGGCGAGATCCACGGGGGGAATGTCTTGCCATTGGGCCCCGCACTCCACACGCGATAATTTTGATAGGGCGGCAGCGAGTAGTAATAAAACTCATTGCCCCACCCATCGCGGATTGTGATTTCATTGAGCGCATACTGCTGCGAGCCGCTCGTCCCGGTGCCACTCTGACTGTCGCCCGAGGAGTAAAGTTTGGGATAGGGGTTCGCAACACTCAACCCCGCGATATCAGTCGCGTCATCGCTCTTCAAGTTCACGCCGTAAAAACTCTGCGACGTATTGCACGCAAGCGCGTTCTGAAAGTTGACAAGCCAGCGCGCCGTGATTGCCTGCGAAGGGAGAAGCGCAATCTTCCACGCCTCGGTGCCATTACGAAGGTCTTGATTGAGTTCATTCCAGTCACCATAGGCAACGCCGTCCTCAAAGCGCGCCGGGATATCGTTGTTATCGGACCACTGGGCGAACTCATCGTAGAGCGTCGTGCTATCATGACCCATCATAATGAGATAGCGCGGCAAAAGGTAACTCATAAGGCCGAACTTAAAAATCTGCGTCTCCGTCCACGCGGCCTCGTCCTTTTTGCCACTCAGCTGACTCGGCTGCTTCAAGCCGTCAAAACCATAGCCGAGCGCCTCATTGTCGGCGTAGGCTTTGTAATTCGAGCCACCCGCATCGTGGCGACGCTTGAGCTCCCTCGCCACAACCGTCACATAGTCTTGGTGCGCGGCACTGTAGGGGAACTCCATCGCAACAGGCTGGGCGCGGCAAGCGGCCTCAACCTGACTCCAATTAAAACTATTCGCTTGCGGATCGCGCGATGTCTGCTGGATGCCATAGCCGTTGACCTGATAGTGAATGTTGCGCGAGCGGCCTTCAAGTTGGACGGGCGGGTAAGAGCCGAACGCGGCGTAATAGCCCGAGAGGGCGTTCTCAAGCCGCTGAAGGCGTGCGACCGTCTTATTGCGCTTCTCGGATGCCGTCCCGACGCCCCCGAGGCGGAAGACGAGACCGGCGAGAATCGAGAGAACGACAATGACGATTAAAAGTTCAATGAGTGTAAAGGCTCTTCTCATCTTGTTCGAGGCTTCTTGTCCTGTTTACGATTATACCAAATCTGCGAGACGTCTTGCAACGCAAGAAGGCGAGCCTTCCGCCCTGTTTACGGAACGAGGTGGTGCGAGAGCGTCTCGCCGTCAAAGTAGCCAAACGACCGCGCCGAGCCGCCCTTCGGCAACGAAACGGATCCCGGGTTGAAAATTCGCATTCCACAAGGAAGAGGTTTGTCGACGGGAATATGCGTGTGCCCATGCACCAAAACGCTTCCGATGCCAGCGGGCGGCAAGCGCTCTTCGTTCCAAAGATGACCGTGCGTGCAGAAGAACGTCTCCCGCCCCGCATCAACAAGCGCGTAATCGGCCATCATCGGGAAAGAAAGCATCATCTGATCAACCTCCGCATCGCAATTGCCACGAACCGCGACAATGCGTGAGGCGAGCGGATTTAAAAGCGCGGCGACGCGCACGGGGTCGTAGAAATGAGGAACCCCGTTGCGCGGCCCGTGATAGAGAATGTCACCCAAAAGGACGATCCGATCGTAGCCGAGGCGCTCGCCCTCGCGAAGAGCCGCCTCAAGCGTCGAGGGAACGCCGTGGATGTCGCTCAAAAAGAGAATTCTCATTTCGCCCTTTTCAACGTGTAACCATTGAAGCGCTGGGTGTTATAAAGCGGCTGCTTCGGATCGACGGGGAGACCCATCGACTTACGAATCGCGAGGAAATCCTCAACCGACTTCTTACCAACTTGCTGAAGTTTCGCGCCATGTCCTGCCGCGAGCAAGAGAACCTCGCAGTAGGCATCCGCATTCTCGGCAAACCACTCGGCCTCTTCAATGTCACGCGCACCACAGACAATGCCGTGATTTTCCATGAAGACAACGTTTGACTTCTTGGACATCTTCGCCACGTTGGCGGCGACCTCTTCCGAGCCAGGCGTCCCATACGCGGCGAGCGGAATCTGATTGAAGAAGATGTCGGCCTCGGGATTGATGCCACTCGGCGGAACTTGCCCCGCGAAAAGGAAGGCGTTGCAGTGCGGCGGGTGGCAATGGATACACGCATTCCAACCGGCCGTCTTCATCATCGCGATATGCACCTTCACCTCGGATGTGCGCGGACGATAACCGCAAAGCTGACCCGCATTCATATCAACGAGGCAAATATCCTCGCGCTTCATAAAGCCCTTGCAGCAAAGCGTCGGCGAGCACAAAACAAGGTCTTCCCCGACGCGCACAGAGAGATTGCCACCATTGCCATCCGTGTAACCGCGCGCATAGATGCGACGCCCCATCTCACACATCTGATCTTTGACGCGATTGATGGCCGGCGCGTTAAAGAACTTATCAAGTTCACGGCGCGTCTTCGGCTGAGGGCCCTTCTTCCAATCGTAAACGCGATTAACGAGCGGCGGATTGATATAGAGTTTCTTATCCATCGGAGATCTTCCTTTCTCTTTCTATGAATTTTTTCTATGAATTTTTACTTTGACAACACGTGCCGAGTTTGCGCAAGTCGCGCGACAAACGCATCGCGCAGAAGTTCGGCCCACACATCGTGCAATACTCGCCGTCTTGATGCCCGCCCGCCTTGAAATAATCAAGCGCCTTTTCAGGGTCAAGACTTAAGTTAAACTGATCCTTCCAGCGGAACTCAAAGCGCGCCTTTGAGAGCGCATCATCGCGAATCGTCGCGCCGGGATGACCTTTTGCGAGATCAGCCGCATGTGCGGCAATCTTATATGTGACAACGCCCGTTCTAACGTCATCTTTGTTCGGTAGCCCCAAATGCTCCTTCGGCGTCACATAGCAAAGCATCGCCGTGCCGAATGCGCCAATGACACTCGCGCCAATCGCGCTCGTAATGTGATCGTAGGCGGGAGCAATGTCGGTGACGAGAGGCCCCAACGTGTAGAAAGGCGCGGCGTGGCACTTCTCAATTTGGCGCTCCATGTTCTCGCGAATTTTATGAAGCGGCACATGCCCGGGCCCCTCAATAAAGGCCTGCACGTCGCGTGCCCACGCGCGCTCAATGAGTTCGCCCATCGTGTCAAGTTCCGCAAACTGCGCACGATCATTCGCATCGTGGATCGAGCCTGGGCGAAGACCATCACCGAGCGAAATAGCGACATCGTATTGCGCGCAGATGTCGCAAATGTCATCAAAATGCTCGTAAAGGAAACTCTCCTTCTGGTGGAGGCGACACCATGTTGAAATAATGGAGCCACCGCGCGAAACCATGCCCGTGAGGCGATCATCGGCAAGACCGACGTTATGAAGGCGAATACCGCAATGAATCGTAAAGTAATCAACGCCTTGCTCACATTGCTCAATGAGCGTGTCGCGGAAAAGTTCCCACGTGAGATCTTGCGCGCGGCCGTTGACTTTCTCCATGGCCTGATACATGGGCACGGTGCCCACGGGGACGGGGCAGTTGCGCACAATCCACTCGCGCGTCTCGTGGATATTCTCGCCCGTTGACAAATCCATCAGCGTGTCGCCGCCCCACTTGCAACTCCAAACGGCCTTCTCGACTTCCTCATCAATGCTACTTGTCGTCGCCGAGTTGCCAATGTTGGTGTTGATTTTGACGAGAAACTTTCGGCCGATAATCATCGGCTCGGCTTCAGGGTGATTGATGTTCGCGGGAAGCACCGCACGACCGGCGGCAATTTCATCGCGAACAAACTCGGGCGTGATGTAGGTCTTGATGCCACGCGCGGCCGCGTCCATGTTTTCGCGAATGGCGACATATTCCATCTCGGGCGTGATAATCCCAGCTTTCGCATAGCCCATCTGCGTGATGTGCGCACCCGACTTGGCGCGAAGCGGCAGGCGGATATGCTCAAAACGGAGATGATCCAGGCTTTTATCGGCCAGGCGATGGCGCCCATACTCGCTCGTCAACGCCGACAAACGCTCAACGCCACCACGCGCTAAAATCCACTTTTCTCGGAGACGCGGGAGCCCCGATTTAAGATTGATTTTCGCGTCCTTGTCGCCATAAGGCCCGCTCGTGTCATAGACGAGAACAGGCGCGTTCTCTTCAACATGACGCGTGCCGTCGGCATCCACCGTCACGGTGGGCGTCAAGTTCACGCGACGCATCCCCACGCGAATGTCGGGGTAGAGGCGCCCGGAGAGATAAACTTTCTCACTCCCTGGAAACGAAATTTTAATGTTATCATTCATGCCTGCTGCCTCTTCCTCCTTCTCCGACGACCCCTCCCGTGAGAAGTCCAAGATCTTGGCGGTCCTGGCGGGACTCGAACCCACTACCCGCTGCTTAGAAGGCAGCTGCTCTGTCCAGATGAGCTACAGGACCCAAATAAGACTTAAGAATGTATTATACCACAATCCGCGACAGGCCATTTCAAAACC
>CAVHJW010000033.1:0-14771 GCA_963636335.1 bacterium | reverse complement strand
GCACAAGGGTCAAAATTATACTTTGTGCCGAAGTGTGCGGCACAAACGGCACAACACCAGAAGTGTATCAAAATGAGATTAAACGGATGAGGTGTAGTTATGTGTAGATGACGGACTTTGGGTATATTACTTGCACATAAGGAGATCTATGCAGAAACGCCTGATAACAGACAACTGCGGCTCGTGTAAAAATTGCACACAAGCACCCCGTGCGCTTTCACGAGTTTTTGGCGAAATTCACTACTGTCCAATTTGCGGCACATACGTTCATCCGGATGAGCCGAAATGCCCACATTATGTCAAAGTAAAGTGACGTCGCGCGAGAATATGCCAATCTGTTCTAAATGCAAGCATTCGCGGGAAATCGCACGTCTTTCGAAGATTTGCGCGGAATGCCCAGGCGCGTCATGCAACTTCGGTAAGTTCGTTCATATTGATGCCGCATCTGACCCGGGGCTTGTATTGCGCCACATTGATCACGAGCGGCTCATCGCCTCACGAAAGGGAGTGGCGAGCCGAGTAAATTTGGCCGACGATCAAACGATAGACCTGCTTCTGCGTGTCGTTGCCGAATTTGCATCGCTCACCGACCTTGAAGCCCCACTTGTTATTCGCCGCTTGCGTGGTCAAACGAATGTCCAGATTGCCGACGGGTTAGGTCTGACGCAGGCGGCCGTGTGGCGGCGGTGGGAAATTCTCAAGCAGAAGAACCCTATCTGGGGGGCGTTAGACAATGGGCTTATTGGTCAACGTGGTCGGCGTGTAAGGAAAACACAAGAGGAGAGTCATGGGCGGTAAACTGTTGCAATCGAAATTCGGCCCGGTGCGGTTCTTGAAGAAGAACCCTCGAATTATCAGGGCGGACGCAATGAATAAACTCATGGACTCCATTGAGCGAGATCCTGATTTTATGATCGCGAACCCTATCAAGGTGGATGAAACGGGAACAATTCTCGGCGGCAACCAAAGATGCCGCGCCCTTCTTGCGCTTGGTTTTGAGCGTATTCCAGACGAGTGGATTCGGCAGGTCGCGCACGCTGACGGGACGCCGTTCACGGAGGAAGAAAAGGAACGTCTTGTCTACATTGACAATTCGCCAGAGGGTATATCGGGCGATTTTGATTATGACGCAATGGCGGCGGACGGCACGTCTCTTGACCTCTTGCGAGATGTAGGTATTGACATCGCAAAACTTGACATTCCAGAGCCTGTTCGCGCCGATTTCGAGGATAAGGCCACGAAGGAAATTGAAAAGTCGCCTATTGGTGAGGAGAGCGAAACGCTCAAAGGGATGCATGAGAGACGGGCGAAGTCAAAGGAGAAGTTTAACGATCTGTCTGATGTCGGCTTCTACAGTGTGCTTGTATTCCAAACACACGAGCAACGGTTGGCGTTTTCAAAATGGTGCTCCGAGCATGACGTGCGGGCGAAGTATCAAGGGCTTTTTATGAACGGTGAGGATTTGTGCAAGGCGAACGAGATCGCGATTCCTGCGTGTCATCATGGGATGATTCGCGCACGTCTGCCGAACGCCGTCCTTGAGAGTATGACGCTTGATGGTGGGATTCCAAAAGAAAAAGGCTTCACACAGTCGCAAACATCACCCCAACAGGTGCAAGCGGCTGAATAATTCGTTTGTTGGGAGACAAGGAGACTCATTATGGCAACGAGAATGACAGTTCGTGGCGGTGCTATCCGCGGCATGGGGCGCCGTCAGGCCATCCTGTCCGCTGTGCGCAAGCGCGGCGGCCGTGGCGGTGGCGGCAAGAATGGCTAACAGCAAATGCCGTCAATAATCGATACGTCGTTTATTCGCGGTAATCCTTCGTCAGATGCCTTATGTCGAGAGATCGCGAAGGCGTCTGGCGGAGTCTGTTTGTTATCGTTTTCTCGTGGGAAGGACGCGCTTGCGGCATGGCTCAACCTTACGAGGTTCTTTGATCGCATAATCCCATTCACGTGCGCAGGCATTCCGCACATAGATTTTGCCGACGAGTATCTTGATTATGTCGAGCGTATTTTCCAAACGCACATCATTCGCATTCAGGATGGCGGATTATTTTCGAATATTACGCAGTTGGTGTATCAACTGCCGACGGACGAGACGTGGATAGATGATGCCGGGCTTCCGATATTCGATGCGCAAGATATTGTAAATGAGATTCGGCTGAAACTTGGGCTGCCGAATGCGTGGACGGCATACGGTCTAAACGCGAGCGATTCGCTTGATCGCATAATCACTGTGCGCCAATGCAAGGGGCGGTATTATGGCACGCGCTCGTTTTACCCGAATTGGGACTGGACGCACGCGCAAATCATTGACGCGATCAAGGCGTCCAACATTAAACTTTCAAATGAGTATCATATCGCCGCGCGCTCATTCGCGGGCGGGCTGATGTCGAATAATTTACTCGCCGTTGAGGAGCGCGCGCCTGGGCTTCTCGCTCGGCTTGAGGAATACTATCCCCTGCTTCGGGCGTCATTATGCAGGGCAGAATGGAGAAATGAGAAATGGATAAAACAAAAAAAAGACGGTCGGTTGGCGGCCGCCCAAGGAGCCTGACAGACAAGGACAAGCCGACAATTATCGCCGAGTTGCGCCGTTTTGCGCCTCTTTGCACAATCGCGAGTAAACTCGGCGTTGCGCGTATGACATTATGGCGGTTCATCAATGCGCACGAAGATGTCAAGAGCGAATTGCAAGACTGCAATGAGAGCATGATAGACCTCACGCAACGCGCACTTTGGGATGAGAGCGTTGGCAATTTCAAGCGTGATGCACGTGGGCATGAGATTCATATTAGCGTCAATGCGGCAACGTTCATGCTTGAGCGTCTCGGGAAGAGCCGTGGGTATGGGCAAAATGTCGTCGTTGAAACGCCGAATGTGCCGACGTTCACATTCTGCCGCGCGACTGCCGATACAAAGGGCGAGGCGCAACAAAGCGACGGTGACGGCGACGAATAACGCATGGCATCAGAGCTTATCAACTTGGCAAATTATGTTTCGCCCGTTTTTGACGGGTTGCTTGAAGATCAAATGGCATTCAGGCACGATCAATATTTTGTCGGCGGCGGTCGCGGCTCTTTCAAGTCTACAACTGAATCGGTTCGCGTTCTTATGGGTATCATAGAAGACCCGGATGCGAACGCTGTCGTCTTTCGTAAGGTCAAGGATACGATCAAAATGACCGTCTTTGCGCGCTATTGCAAGACGATTCAGGACAATAATCTTGGCGAGTTTTTCCGCATACACCAGAACGCGATGCTCATAACATACCGCAATAGACGCGGGGCAACGCAGGAGATTCGTTTTCTTGGTCTTGATAAGGCGGACAAGGGCAAATCTTCGGAATTTACGAACGGCTATTGCCAGTTTGCGCATTTTGAGGAACTTGACCAATTCTCCGGGTGGGAAGAAGTTCACAATGTCATTGAAACATTGGGGCGTGGTGGCCAAAAGTTTCAGTTTATCGGAACATACAATCCGCCAGAATCGTTGACATCTTGGGTGAATGCCGAAGCGCGTGTGCCAAAGGCAAATCGTCTCGTTCATTTATCAAATTACACGATGCATCCGCGCGCGCTTCAGGAAGCGTGGCTTGGCGCGCCGTTTCTCCGCGAGGCGGAGAGTATGAGGCAGACGCGGCCCGAGCGGTGGCGGCACATCTATCTTGGAGAGCAGACCGGGACGGGCGGCGAGATTTTTCGTAATGTCACGGTGCGTCGCATCACGAAAGCGGAGCGCGATGGCTTCCGTGTTCTCCGCTTCGGCATGGACTTCGGGTTCACGAACGACCCGACGGCTCTTTCAATGTGCGCATATGACCGCCGTGGTCGGCGGCTTTACATCTTCAAGGCGCAGGGCGGGCGCGGAATGTTCGAAGAACAGATTTATCGCGACCTCATTGTAGCGAATGGTCTTACTTCGCAATACGTCATCTGCGACTGGGGTGACGGAGGAGATCGCGTCATTGAGAAATTGCGGTATCTGGGATCGCGTGGCGTAAAAAAATGCTACAAGAAGCCCGGATTCCCAACGTATGGAGTGAATTGGTTGCGCGGATTACGTGAAATTGTTATTGACCCGGTGGACGCAAAGCCGGCCGCGGACGAGTTCACGCGCTACGAGTTCGACCGCTTCCGTGACGGGACGTGCCGCAACGATTTCCCAGATCGTGATAACCATTGGATAGACGCAACGCGCTACGCAATGGAAGATGAAATTAGATTTTCCGAACATGCGGCGGTATTTTGATTGATTTAGTGGCTATTTATAAGGAGACTTTATGGCCAGAGACATTACTACGAGGAAGCACCCGATTTACGATTTACGATTTGCGCAAACTCTGCGCAACCGCCTTGCGATTGATGGCGGACGTGCTTACATTGATGCGAGGCTTCAGCGTGCGCCGAATGAGACGGATGTTTCTTGGTTTGGCTCGCCAGACGATGGCGTCGTTGGGCGGCGCGATCGTGCGTGTCTTATCAATGATGCGGGGCGTATTGCGGCGAAGATCAATCAGTATATTTTCAAGTCCCCTGCAACACGAAGCGGGGCTGATGAGGCGTGGGTTGGCAATGTGAGCGGGGACGGCAAGAGCGCGTCGCGCTTCATGGAGGATGTCTCGACTGCGATTACGGCGGCGGGCTGGTGCTGGCTCCAAGTAGACCGCAATCCGCAAGAGTTTGATGCTTTTGGAAACCCGAAGCCTTACACGCTTGCTACTGCGTCTGCGAACCCGGTCAAGTGGCGGCTTTGGGAGGCATTGGATGTCACAGATTGGCATATTGATGACGATGGCGAGATTCGGTGGCTTGTCACGCGTGCGTTCAAGCGCGTTGACGCAGATCCGCGCCTTGACCCGCAAGACTGCGTGATTTATACGCTTTACCATAAGGACGATGACGGCAAGGTGTATATCACCGAGAAGAGCGACCGTGTGGTTGTTGGCCTTCAATTGCGCAACCGAGTTGAGATTCCTGGCCTTGATCGCGTGCCGTTCGTCCTTGTCGGGAATATCTCACAGCGTCCGTGGTGGTTTGACGATGTGGAGAATATTCAGGCGCAGGTGCTCAACCTTGACAGCCTTCATAACGAGACGCTGACGAACGGCGTCTACCCCCAACTCGTTGTTCCATACTCGCTCTTGCAGTCGCTTGACGTTGACTTGAAGTTGGAGAAGACGAGCGGTAAGGAGCGCATTCGCCTTCAGCGCGAACTCGTCAAGGGGCGTTCTAATCCGCTCTTTGAGGATTCTGAAGACCGGGGGACAACGCGCTACATCCAACCAAACGCGGGCGACCTCGCGCAGATCGTCGCCGAGGCGAACCGCAAGCGCGGGCTGCTCTTTGATATGGCCGGGCTTTCGCTCTTCAATAAGGAGACGCGGCAAGTCCAGACGGCGGAGTCGAAGCAGTTTGACCAACTTGACACGAATGCGACGCTTGGTTATCGCGCCCTTCTTCTTCAGTCGGCAGAGCGGCGGCTCGTTGAAATGTCTGCTCTCATGGATGGGGCGTTCAAGGTCTACGACCCGATCTATCCGACAAAATTTGACGTGGTGGACACCGTCGCCTTGTCGCAAACGCTTACAACAGTAAGCAATCTTCCCGATGTGACACCCGCGATGAGGAAACTGGTGCTGAAGTCCGCGCTCCGTATCGTGCGTGAATGCGGTGGGTGTGACGACGACACGTTTAACGCCGCCGCCGAGCAGATCGACGCGATGAAGGACGAGGCGATGAGTGGCGGCGTGATTCCTGACCCGTTCGCGGAGCGCGGTCGGGCGAACGTTGGCCGTGACGAAGACGAAGAATGACGTATTCACTTGATTTGATGGCTATTTATACGGGTCTGTCGCGCAAGCCCGCCCATTCAGGGGAATTTGCGCGGTAAACACCCTACACGGAGGGGAAATTCCGCGAAAGGTAAGCAAACGCATGAAACTCAAAGAAGTGCTGACGAAAATGCTAAAAGGCGACCCGCTGACAGAAGAGGAACGGACGTTCGTTGCAGAATACGACGAACAGAAGATTCTTGATGGTGCGGCGAGCGCAGCGAGGAAGAAAGCCGAGGGTGAACGTGACGGCTTCAGGGCGAAGGTTGATGAATTGACCAAAGCCCTTGAGGACGCGCAGAAGACCGGGGCTAATTCCGAAGGCACGATCGCGAAGTTGCAGAAGGATGTCGCTGACCTGATCAAGGCCAACAAGGAGAGCGCGGAAAAAATCGCGGCGCAAGCCCGTTCCGAGGCGATTCGTAAGGCTGTGGGGGATGCGAAAATTGTCTGCGCAAAGGGCATCTCAAATACGCTTTTCGATCGCGCCGTCACGGCGGCGTTCGAGGGTGTGGATATGGGCGACGCGGAAGTTGTGAAGGCCACGTTGTCGAAATTCCAGAGCGAGAACCCGGCAATGATTGGAGTAGATGGCGTTGGCGGAGTCAATCAAAAGGGCTTGCCGGGCGTGCCTGGCGGATACAACGGGCCGAACCCGTTTAGTAAGAAGTCCTTTAATTTGACCCAAAGCATGGAACTTCTTAAGACAAATCCAGAGCAGGCGAAGGCGTTGCAGGATGCCGCCTCGAAGGAGGAGTCAAACTAACAAGTCCGCGAAGAGCGGCAGAAAGTGAAAACTAAAATGGCTATGACGAAAATCAGTGACCTCATTGTGAACCCGATGTTTGCGGAGTATTTCCGCAAGCAGATGATTGAGCGTTCCGCGCTTGTCAAGAGCGGTATCGCTGCACCTGACGCGGTTATCGCGGCTCGTTGCGCGGCTGGCGTTTCTGGCAAGACGATTGACCTCCCCTTCTTCAACTCGCTTGATAGCGCGTCTGATGATGAGGTTCTTGCGGAAGACGCGAAACTCACGCCCGAGAAGATTGACGCATCGAAAGATGTCGCCGTCATTCTCCGTCGCGGCAAGGCGTTCGCGGCAACCGACCTCTCGGCCGACCTCTCTGGCGAAGACCCGATGGCGGCGGTCGCGGCACAACTCGCGGACTACTGGAACAAGATGCGCCAGAACGCGCTCTTGAAGACCCTTGATGGCGTGTTCGCCGCTAATGAGGCTGGTGACAAGTCGCTTATCGTAGACCTCTCAACCACGACGATGGGCAAGTCCGACATCATGCTTGGCGCCCAGGCTCTTGGCGATCGCAAGACTGAACTCACGGCGGTTGCGATGCATTCGGCCGTTGAGACGTATCTCGCCGGGCTTGATACGAACGCAGGTCTTTATCGTGCGTCTGATGCGGCATCGGTTCTCCCGAAGTATAACGGTCGTGACATCGTCATTGACGACACGATTCCGTATGACGCCGAGACGAAGGTCGCGACAGTCTATCTGTTCGGTCGTGGTGCGGTCGCTCTCAATGACGTTCCGTCGCACGTTCCGTTTGAGATGGATCGCGATCGCCTCGCGGGCAACGACTTCCTCATCAGCCGCAATGCCTTCATTGCGCATCTCCGCGGCTGGGCGTGGAAGGGAACGCCTGCGGGCGCGACGCCGACGAACGCCGAACTCGCGACAGCGGGGAACTGGTCGAAGGTGTATAACACCAAAGACATCCGCTGCGTGAAGCTGCTCGTCAAACTCGGCTAATCGAGAGTGTGGCGTGCCGCGACTGCTTGCCTACGGAGACGGGCAACTTTACGCGGCACGCCACACCGAGTTTTTATTGTTATTTGCGTCTCCACCGAAATACGGGAGCGGTTATGTTAGAGAGTTTGATTGAAGCCGTGAAGCGGCAGGAGAAGGAAGCCGCTCGTCAGCGCGCCGCGAATATGGACGAGTTTATCGCGAAGTTTGCCATTGCGTCGGGCGTGAAGCCTGTCGCGAAGCCGGTTGCGGATGCGAATCGTGGACGTGAAGTCGTGGCAAAACCGAAGAAGAAAGGATCGCGTAAATGATTACGGCCGAACGCGCGAACGATTACTTTAAGACTACGACCTTTTGGTCTACGTGGGACGAATATTCTTTTGAGCAGAAGACGGCGGCGGTTGAGATGGCGAAGCGAGAGTTTGCGCGTGCGCTTGGAAGGCCGCTCAACGAGAATGAGCCGACGTATCAATTGGGTGACAAGACACGTGAGGAATATGCGGCCTACGAGCAGGCTCTCTATGCGCTTCTTCGCGATGCGCAACCGAATGGCGTAGCCGGGTCGGCAGTCCCGTCGCTCGACCAAGAAGACCAGCGCGCTCCTGCGCATACTTTGGCGGGGGCATCGGGGCAATGGTCGCCACGTGCGCTTTCGTGGCTTGGCGTTTTGTCAGCCGTCACGCGGTGTGGGTCATAATTTAAGGCGTGTCAATGTCACGCGAAGTCTCCCCTATCCCGCCGCAATTGCGTAAGTTGATGCGTAAAGCGGATGCGACAGCAAAGAAGGCCGATGAAGTTATTCGTGGCGCGATTCACGATCTTCGCGGTGCGCTTGCGGTGATCGCGACAGATGAGCCGATTGCCACATCGGCGAAGGCGCGAGAGAGCGCGTTCGCGATGATTCGCAAGAGGATGGCGCGACTTGGGGAGCGGCTTGACGAGATAATCCGTGCGTCCATTGACTACGCAGGAGAAATGGCGGCGAGCGCGGCGTCTGATGAGACAGGGATAACGGTGCGCTATTCCAAGAAGCGAGCGGACGAGATGGTCGCGCTCGTTTCGCCTAATCAGGGCGAGAATCTTGCCGCCGTGTTTACAGACAAGATGGGCAAGCACGTTATTGACGCATTGCGAAACGCGACTGTCGCGTCTTTGCGAGAGAATGCCGTGGCTGGCGGGTCAATGAAGAGCCTCGCTCGTGATATTGGGCGTAGATGGCAATCGGCGGCGAAACAACATGAGACGTTTACTTTTGTAGATTCGTCTGGGCGGACATGGGACACAAAGACATATCTTGCCATGAATGTTCGCACGAATGCTATGCGCGTTTATAACGACCTGCTCGTTGATGATATAGCCCAGGCGGTCGGCTCTGATCTCGTCCGTGTCTCGCGCGGTGGCGATCCAAATTGCCACGGCTGTGGCGCATGGGAAGGCGTGATTCTTTCTGTTTCTGGGAAAACAAAGGGCTTCCCGACATACGACCAAGCAAAAGCAGCGGGGTGTTTTCACCCTAATTGCACGCATACACTTGAATATGTGGATGAGACAGCCGACGCGGATGAGATTGCGAGGCAACGCAAGCATCCGTTCAACGAAAAAGACGGCTTGGATGAAGATGTCGCCCGTAAGCGTCAGCATAAGATTGAGGAAGAAGCCTATAAAGACGATGGCATGAGCGCGAGCGAAGCGAAGATCGCCGTAGATCGCGACAGGCTTGTGGACGCGGTGCGCAACGGCCTTTTGACCGAGGACGCGGACGAGATCGTCAAGAAACTGACGGACGCGCAGGTCAAGGCTCTATGCAAGGCGGGGATGCCGCCAGAGTTCACGCCGACAAAGGGAACGAAGAAGAACCCCGAAGAGGAGAAATGGCGGCATGGGGCGCGTGGTGGCATCGTCCATGTTAGGCGCGATGCAACGTCAAAGGACATTGTGCGTGTTTGTGGGCTTGGCGAGGAGGATGATGTCTAATGCCAGACTTCTCAATATCCGTAGATGGGATAAAAGCCCTTGAGCAAAAATTCGCGAGGGCAGGAGGAATCGCCGTTGATGTCGCGAATCGCGGCCTTGCGCGATGCGGTCTTATTGCGAAGCGAGAGGCGAAGAAGAATGCGCCGCGCTCACCGACGAAGAAGCAGCATTCTGCAACGCTGAAGCGCAAGAAGCGCACGAAGATCAAGATGTTCACGCCAGGTGGACTTGAGAAGTCAATTGATGCGACTGTTTCAAATGGCGCGTGTATTGTGTTCGTTGCGTCTAATTCTTACGCGGGTAAATACGCGAAGCGCATCCACGACGAAAAGGGGAAGACGTGGCGCAAGCGCGGACCCGGCACGATCGCAAAAGGCGTGAGGGCGGACGAGAAATTCATTTCACGGGCTATAAATGCCAATGCGGATAATTTCAAGAAGATTCTGGACAATGAAATCGAAAAGGCAATGGGGAGGTTGAAATGAAGGTGTATGATTTTGAGCGTTCAATGGCGCAAGCAGAAGAGGCTTGCCTTCGCCGCGTCGCGAACCTTTTTGGGCTTGCGCCTGGACGAGATGCTACGGTTGGGATCTCAAACGGCCTACCTGATGCCGTTGTCTTTGATATCGGGCAGATTCAACTCGGCGAGACAAGCACATTCAATACGAATGCGGTGTGTTTCTCTGCGACATTGACGCTTTTTAATCGCGACAGAGCAATGCTTCAACGGTGGCTTATGCGGCTTATTGGTTCGTTGCCTATAAACGACGATTATCGCCCAGACGATACTGTGAGGGGTGATTCTAATATTGCTCATTTTCGCATCAATCCTTCGAGCGGAGCAATCTCACGGATCACGGCGACAAACGTTCAGTCGTCTAACTCGGGCGACGTGCCAACGTGGACTTGTGAGGTTCAAATGGATGTCGTTTTCCTGTTGTGCGCTGACGAAGATTGATTTGACGGCTATTTATAGCATACAGTCACTAATTAGGAGACATAACAATGGCGGACAGACTTGAGTTTTTTGGCCCGGTAGACCCATTCGGCCTCACTTCTTGGGAGATCCAGAATGGGCCGAATCCTTCAACGGAATATCAGCGTGCGTCTGCGCTTGGTAGCGATGGCGATGAGATCGCTTTTACGCAATACGGCGGTAAGTCGTCGGGGACGTGCGAATACGTCGCGAAGGTTGCGACCGGCACACTTACCATCCCGAACGTTGGAAGCGTCAAGAATGGCTGGCATATTGACTCTGTTCAGGTTTCTTATTCGCAGACGGAGTGGCCAAAACTTTCAATTTCTTGCCATAAGCACGTGAGCGGTGTGGAAGATTCTGCGTGTCGCGAGTATGCGCCGTCTTTGACATTCCCGGCTCGTTTGATCGGCGTGCCAACCTCGCTTGGTGATGCGTTCTCTGTCACGACAGGCACAACTGTCGGGCTTCGCTCGATTCAGTATCAACTTCAGTGCAATCACGTTGAGGTTGAAAACAACGAAGGCGGCAACCTCGCGGGAGATAACTACGATGGCACTGAGACGCTCTCTGTTGAGTTTACTGGGAGTGTTGAGCCTACCGCGTGGACTCTTGGTGAGAAGTGGACGGCTGATACTGTTGCGAAGTCCCAGAGCAACACCGAGGCGACAACGACCTCGCTCTCTGCGACGCATCACATCGCGCACGTGACCAGTGGCTCGTAAAGGAGCGGCGCGGAATGGGCGCACGTCTCCAGAGCGAAATACAAGACCTTGAGGAGCGTTTCGGCGTAAAGGTCGGGGATATGACGGCGGACGAGATTGAGAGTCTCGTCCTCGCTTGCCGTCGGGTAGAAAGTCCCTTCTCAAACATCAACGCCGAGGTTGTCGGCGCGCCCGTATTTGTATGCCGAGGCGTATATGGTTGGCCGATCACGATAGGCGCGTTTGTTTGGCTTGATGAGTTCGCCAGAAAGTGGTGGCCAGATGGTGTTATGCAGGAATGGGCGCAAATTTATGCGATGATTCACGCTCGCGACAAAGAGGCTTTCACATCGTTGACGGACAAGGCGGAGGCGCGCAAGGCAATTATCAAGACGGCTCTCCGCCTTGTCTGTCACGGTGGTGAGGTTCGTGCCGCACTTGCCAGATGCTACCATTCAGACGATGACCAATGCCCCGCGCCGCCGAAAGCAAATGATCGCAACCGAATCGCTGCACAGACCGATTGGGTCGCTCTTGTCGCTCGCCTTGAGGTGGAGAGCGGTATCTCGGCTGACGAATGGCTTTGGGGGCGTTCGTTCTTCCAGACGATGAAGGCATACGAAGAACTGCATACTTTCGCGGCGGCCTACGCAGGGGGTACGGCAGATAAAGCGCGAATGCTCGACGAACTTGACGCAGCAATCAATGATCTTCAGCGTCTCAAGTCGGCAATCGGGCGACGCGTAGATTTTGAGCGCAGGGCGAAGAAAAACGAGGAGACTGGGAAATGAGCGGGAATAACGTCCTTGAGTTTGTCATCCGCGTGAAAGACCTCACGAAGTCTGCGCTGACATCAGCGCGTGCGCGAATTGCATCATTCGCCCAGAACTCAATCGCCTCATTCAAGACGCTTGGTGCGAATTTGATGAATATCAAGGCTGGGCTTGATATGGCGGTCGGCGCGGTTCGCACATTTGCGGGGTTCTTTGCGGGGGCAATTCGCGAGGCGTTTAAGTTTGAATCTGCATTGGCGAACTTTAAGGTTCTTCTCGGCTCTATTGACGCAGCGAATAAGCATCTTGCGGAATTGCGTGAGTTTGCGTCTCGCACACCTCTCACGTTTAACGATTTGTCGGCGGCATCCAAGATGCTCCTCTCGTTTGGAATTTCAGTGAATGATGTTATGCCCGCGCTAAAAACATTGGGCGACATCTCAATGGGCAATGCTCAGAAGTTTCAAGGGCTTGCGCTCGTCTTTGGCCAGGTTAAAAGCGCAGGACGGCTTATGGGTCAAGACCTGCTCCAGATGATCAACCAGGGTTTCAACCCGCTGACGATTATTGCCAAAGAAACGGGGAAGAGCATGGTTGAACTCAAGGAGATGATGGCCGAGGGCGCAATCTCCTTTGAGATGGTTCAAGCGGCTATGGAGAGCGCAACGGGCGCGGGCGGCCTCTTTGACAATGCGATGGGCGAAGCCGCAACGACAGGCGAAGGTTTGATGTCGTCTCTTGAGGACAATTGGACGGAAGCCGTGCGCACATTTGGCGAGGCGTTTATGGGCACGGCGAAAGGCGGTGTTCAGAAACTTTTGGATAAACTCACCGAACTTCTTGAGAGCGGACAGATTCAGGTGTGGGCGCAGGATGCCGCGCACGCGGTCATGAGTATTGGTAGTGCGTGCATGAAGGTGTTTGGATGGCTCGGTAAAGCGTGGTCTGCCGTTAAAGGCGGGATTGGTGGTGTTGCCGCGTTCGCTGGAACGCTTGCGGGTGGTGGTAATTTGAGTGACGCGAAGGCAAACATGGCAAAGGAATGGCAGTCTGCGTGGGGCGAGGGGGACGATGAGAAAGCGCGCAAAGAGCAGGCGGTGAAAGAATACAACGATAGCAAGCGTAGGGCGTCCGAAGAGGCAAGGCAAGATGAGACGAACGCGCAAAAGAAGAAAACGCTTGCTGATCTTATTGCGGAAGCAGAAGCAAAAAAGGCAGAAGAACGCGCAAGGAAAGAGGCCGAGAAGGCGGAACAACTCGCCAAGCGCAAGGCTGAACTTGAGGCGAAGGCGCGAGAGCATGAGGAGAAAGAGCGTCTGCGGCTTGAAGAGAAGATTCATCGGCAGAAATTGCGCCTTGAGGCGGAAGCCGTCCGCACTTCAACGGAGCAAAATATGGCTTTGATAAATAATGAGATTGCCGCGCTCCAGGCCGCCGCGAACGCTTGGGAAGACAACGCCAAGCGCGCGCGCGGTGTGGACTTCGGGGATTGGGCGCGTGGAGAACGTGACCGTGAAAAAGACGCAAGGACGGCGGCCAATAAGCAGGTGAATCGCGAGAAGTTGGTAGATCAGGAAATCGCACGTCTTGAAGGTATGGGTGATAAGGCGCGTAGCAAATGGGGGAATGACAGACTTGCTAAATTGCGCGCGTGGAAGGAAGCGCAAGACCCGGCGAATAACAAAGCCGCGGATGATGTCCTCACGCATCAGAAGAAGGCGGCCGACATGGCTCAGAAATCAGAACAGCATCTCGCAGACATTGCGAAGCGGATGGACAACCTCGGCTTATAACGGAAAGGCTATCATTATGACATTCAAAGGAATAATCGCTGTCAACGAGAACGCGCTCCAATTGCCGCTCATTCCCATTTTTGCAGGGAAACTCTCGTCTATGGTTGTCAAAATTACGAACGCGCCAGATGACATTGATACGGTCGTTCTAACGATCGGGCGAACGCCTGATGTGGATGGATCTCCGCGTCCGCCGTTCGCGATCGCGGCAACGTCGCTCGGCGGAGGCACATATCGCGCGTATTGCAATCCATACTGCTTCCCAGACGAGGCGACGAACCTTACCTATTCTGTCGTTGGAAATGATACGTCTGGCAATCCTCGGTGGCTTGGGACTGGCTCGCTCCGCGTGTTGGAGAACCCTGCGAACGGCTCGTCGGTCACGCCGCAGGTCATCCCGTCTGATTGCTACGCCTATAATCCAACGACGGGTAAGTATCACAAGATTACGGCATCGCTTGATGAGTTCGGGAATATCTCGCTTGACGTGGAGTCCGATGGCATCAACCGCTAATTGATTTATCGCGCATATATGGGAGACGAATAAGATGAAATGTATAATCGCAATGGCCGCGCTCGGCGTAAGTATGACGCTTTCGGCGGCGACAGTTAAACAAGCGACGCAACCCTGGGTTGAGGCGAAGATCGCTGTCGCGACAAACGCAACGACGAGGGCGCTTACTACCGCAATCTCGGCGGAGGCTTCAGCGCGCACATCTGGCGATGAAACCTTGTCAAAGAGCATCGCGGCGAATACCGATGCAGTCTCCAAAGAAACGAAGGAACGCAAGGAAGCAGATGAGGCTTTGACAAAGAGCATCTCCGCTACCGCGCTCTCCGCGACAAACCTCGTGACGGTCGCGTCAAACGCGCTTTCGTCCGCGATTTCGGCGGAGGCGAAGGTGCGCGAGGCGCGCGACACGGATCTCGGCGTGGCGGTCGCGAAC
>CAVHJW010000032.1:0-14886 GCA_963636335.1 bacterium | reverse complement strand
CATGCCGTAGAGCGTCTGCGTGATCGGCGCGCCCACGAACGAGAGCAGGAGGAACGGAGCCGGCTTACCCGCCGCGTAGCATTTCTTCCACGCGCCCACCGCCGCGCTCGCAGCGAATCCCGTTCCAAACGCGGAGCCCGCGCCCGAAAGGCCCAAGCAGGCAATCGCGCCCGCGACAATCATGGCTGTATCACTCATTTTTCTTACTCCCTGTTTCGTTGGTAAAAAGTGGACTTAGGTATTCTTCTTAAACGGATTGAAGGTAAGGCCCGACCAGGTGATGCCCTTGTGATTTGAGAACTCAAGCGTGTTGAGGCGCACCGCGTGAACGAGAATCGAAAGCCCCGCCATCATCAGGTTGAGAACATGACCAAAGACAAGAATGGCGACCATCGCAAGTGCCATCAGGGCCTTCATCCACCACGTGGACGCATCTTCAACAAGACCGAGGGCCATGTTATTAAAGTTCTCAGCAACCTTGACAGACGCAAGGCCAACAGCAAAAAGACGCACGTAAGAGATGATGTCGCCCAAAGCCGACATGATGTTCAAGGGCAACATGCCCAGTTCCGCGCCGCGCGTCTTCAACTCGCTCGGCTTCACGCTAAAGAGGAAGACCGCCGCAATTGAGATGCCGCCGAGGTAGAACCCCCATGTCGGGAAGCCCGCGAAAATGCCGACGATTGCATTTGTGACGAGATACATCATGAGCAGGATGCCCGCCCAGCCGAACTCCGCGATGGCGGTTGAATCGGGCCATTTGCACACGCCGTTCCAAATGCGCGCGAGCATCAAGTGTGTGACACCAATCGTGAAGCACAGGAGCATCATGTTGTTATAACTCGGATCTGCCAGCCAGGCCACCGTCGGCAAGTTCGCGAGAAGCGGAATCCCCGCGCCGAACCACGTGTTCGACAAGACGCCCCAGAGGACGGTCGCAGACGAGAACACGGTCATCAAAATGAACCAGCTGCGCGGCATCTTCTTGCGGAAGAAAAGCGTCATCGCGAGAAAGATCGCGCCATACGCGCCGTCGCCGACGAGCATTGCGAAGAAGAGTGAGAAATAACACATGAACGGAACCGAAACATCCGACTCCGTATAGGCCGGCGCGACGCCGAGGCCCGCAAAGAGCGCCTTCACAGGCGCAAAAAGACGTGGCGGCTCAATGAGCGTCGGCGGCGTCTCGCCCTCAATGGGGTCGCGCAAAAGGATGCCCCAGCCGAGCGACTTCGTGCGCTCAAAGAGGTCTTTGGCCTTCGTCGCCGAAACTTCGTCAAGAAGTGCTTTTTCTTTCGTGACAGGAATCCAGCCCGAGAGAACCGAAACGGCACCGTGGCTTTCAAGAATTTCCTTCGCCTCGCTGAACGCAATCGCATCACGGATGGCAGGAAACTTGCGCAGAATGAACGCATCATCGCATTCCGCGAGTTGCTCATCGTCAATCGCAAGGCGGTTCTCAATGCGCGCGAGTTTCTCACGCATGCGCCCCAGACGCATCGGCGGCAATTCCTTCGGAAAGAGTGGCGTCTCACCACCGAGCGCATGAAGATTGACGCCCTTCTCGATGAGGTGCCGCGCGAGGTCGGGATCAAAGTCACCATACGGCTCGTAGCGGCGGATGTCGCGCTCAAGTCGTTCGGCCGCGGCTTTGAGAATCTCGCGATCATGGTCAATCGCAAGAATCTCCTCAACGGTGCGCGCACGCGTGTGGGCATCTTCGGGATGCGTCTTGCGCGCCTTCTGGACGAGGCGCACGGCGCGAATTGCGTCTTCCTCGACCGCCTTCGCGCGCGCGACCTCCGCGCCGCAAGCCGACGTGAGATCAAGATGAGCAACACCCATCTCGCGCAAACGATGGATCGTCGCCTCACGTTCCGAGGCGACACACACAAGATCGAAGTGGCGCATCTTCACGATCATGCCGCACCTTCGCTTTCTTCGTTGCGTCCGCGGCTCTTGGCAATCTTCCCGCGCGTGACGGCGGCCGTCTGCTCATCGCCGAGCGCGATTTTGATGACGCGAATGGCGTCCTTGCAGGACGGAATCTTAACCTTCTCAAAGAGATTGACGCGCTGAGAGGTCTTCTTAAGCTCATCCTCAATGAGGCGACGTTGTTCCTCAAAAATCGCACGCTCACACTGGAGAGAAAGAATCTTTGTCGTCGCATCGACCGCGGCATCAACCCATGCGGGTGTCGTCCACGGATCAACCGCCTTGACCTCCGTCTCAACCGCCTCAAACGTCGGAATCGGGACGCCCGCAATATTCGCCGTGCCCGTCTTGACGGCGCGCACCTTGACGAGACCTGCGAGGAGCGACTCGTCAGTCGCCAAAAGGCCAACCCACCCCGCCATCTCGTGGCGAACGGCCGCCTCGCGACGCGCAACCTCTTCAGCCTTTGCGACGATGCCCGCAATCTCACCCTGAAGCTGTTGCTTCTTTAAAACCAGAAGAGGCAAAAACCGCTGGAAGCGCTTGAGAGCGTCTGTCTGAGCCTTGAGCTCCGTCTTCGTCAGCTTGACTTTTACCATAGCGTTATTAGTGTTATTATAACACAAAAGAGGGCAGGAAAATCAAGTGCCTTTTCTTCATTGGCGGAGGGGGGGGGATTCGAACCCCCGGTGGACTTAGAGCCCACACAACCTTTCCAAGGTTGCACCATCGACCACTCGGACACCCCTCCAGTCAATTGGTTTTTGCGTTCCTTCGGGTTGCCGGCTGGTGCCAGAGGAGGGACTCGAACCCTCACGTACTTGCGTACGGCAGATTTTGAGTCTGCTGCGGCTGCCATTACGCCACTCTGGCTTCACATCCTTCTGGAGCGGGCGAAGGGAATCGAACCCTCGTAGCCAGCTTGGAAGGCTGGAGCTCTGCCATTGAGCTACGCCCGCTTCCCAAAACGAACGTCAAATAGTATATCAAAATTATGGTATAATTTTCAAGGATGAAAATCAACCGCGCCATTCTCCCCCCTGGTCGGATCGGGCTCGCCGTCAGCGGCGGTGCTGACTCGGTCGCGCTCGCCTTCCTCATGACGAAAGGCGGCCGGAAGAAAAACGTCGCGCGCCGCTTCGCCATTTTGCACGTGGACCACGGTCTTCGGAAGGAATCAAAGGAAGAATACCGCTTCGTTCGCGCGCTCGCGCGCCGCCTCGGCATCCCCTTCTTCGGCACACACGCGAAGGTCATCCGACAAAAGGGCGAGTCGCTTGAAATGGCCGCGCGCCGCGTCCGCCTCGCCTTTTTCCGAGATGCCATGCGCAAGCACCACCTCGACGCCATCGCAACGGGCCATCACATGGACGATGTCGCCGAGACATTCCTCATGAAACTGCGTCGCGCCTCCCTCGCAGGTCTCCGCGAAAAGAGCGACGTGGACGGCATCGCATTCGTGCGCCCGCTCCTCGGTTGCCGCGACGCCGAACTCAAAGACTATCTCCGAAAATACGGCGAGGCGTGGTGCGAGGATGCCTCAAACCTCGACACATCCATTGAGCGCAACAAGGTGCGCCACATCGTCCTCCCCTTTCTTGAAAAGACGCTCGACAAGAACCTCGTTGAACACCTCTACAAGATTAGCCTAAGAGCGAGCAACACCACGCCTTCAAGCCACGCGCACCGAGAAGACGTGTAATCGACTCGCCCGCCTCCACGCTCGGCACAAAGCCAAAGACACTCGCGCCCGACCCACTCATCATCACGTTTGTCGCACCCGCCACACGAAGCGCCTCAAGGGCTGCGCCGATTTCAGGATGAAGCGCAATCGCCGCCGCCTGGAGGTCGTTCGCAAGACGAAAGTCTATCCTCGACATCTCAACCCGCGCCGTCGCACGTGCAAAGACCTCGGGCGTTGAACTGTGGACACCGGGATTCGCAAGGACAATCGTCGTTGACGGTGGCTTGAACGAGGCACCTTGCGCAACGGACTTGAGCGGGGCGACACACTCGCCGCGCCCTTCCATCAGAACGGGTGCGGAAAGCTCTTGCGCGAGAACAAGCGCGGGGACATCGCTTCCAACCGATGCGGCAAGAGAAATCAGCGCGTCTCGTGAAAGAGAGGTATTCCAAAGGCGATTGAGGGCTCGTAGCGTCGCCGCCGCGTCGGCGCTACCGCCACCAAGCCCACCGCCCTCTGGAATGCGCTTCTCAACATGAACGCGGCACCCACACGCACGGAACGAGTCGCCTGCCGCCGCGCGCAAGGCCTTCGCCGCGCGAACAATAAGATCCTTCTCGCCAAAGGGCGTGTCGCTTGTCACCGCGCCATCGTCCGTCGGCTCGATTGAAAGCGTATCCGAAAGCGAGATGGGTTGGACAATTGAGCGGAGCGCGTGGTAGCCATCCGCCCGCACGCCAAAAACCTCCAGCGTCAAATTGACCTTGGCGTACGCCTCAACGGTCATTTCTGGAGGTCTTGAATAGCGGCGTGAACGTTCGCGAAGAGCGTCGGAAGTTTCTGAAGCGGAACAGCCGAAAACGCGAGACGGATCAGCCCCGAGAGGACGATCGTGCCCGTTGAATATTTCTCAATGAGGCGACGGCGCACCTTCTCGGCCTCAACCCCCTTCGGCTTCACGCACATGAAGTAACCCGAGTTAAACGGCATCGCATCAAACGAGGCGGCATACTCAGGATGCGCCTTCAAAATGCGGCGAATCTCCTGGTAGCGCGCGCGCAGAACGTCGTACTTCGCTTTCTTCTGCGCATAATAGTCCTTGTCGGCGTAGGCCGCGAGGGCGAGATGTTGACCGAGCGACGAGACATTTGAGATAGCCGAGCGAACATCGCCCGCCGCCTTATCCTCAAGCGCCTTCAACTGCTCACTCGTCGCGCCCTTAAACGCAAACGTGATAAACCCGACGCGAAGCCCCCAAACGTAATCCTCCTTCGTCGTGCCGTCGAGTTTCACCGCGAGGACATTCTTGTGCAAATTCGCAAACTCCGCGAAGAGCGACTCGCCATGGATGCCCTTCTCATAAACGAGACCGAAGTAAGCGTCATCAAGCAAAACGACAATGCGCTTGCCCTGAACCGCCGCGGCCTTGACGGCGGCGACAATCTTCTTCGCGTCATCAAGCGTCGCCGTGTAGCCCGTCGGGTTGTTGGGGAAATTGAGAATGAGAATCTTCTTCGCGCCCGGCTTCAGCAGTTCCGCCTTCATCGCCGCCGCGTCAAACGCGCCCTTCTTCGTGAAGGTATTGAAGTGCGCCATCCGGCAACCGACCGCCTCTTGGAAGATGAGCTCGTAATTATCCCAAAAGAGATCGGGCGTCACGAGCGTGTCGCGCGCATCCGCGAAGAGTTCCGCCGCAATCCGAAGGCCATGGGTAAGCGCATTCGTCACAACGGGGTTTGAGCAAAGAACGCCCTTCAGCGACGGGTTCTTTCGCTCTTCCATCTGACGCCACGTCGCGCGCAGGTCAGCGAGACCAAAACTCCCCGCGTAGAGGAACGCCTTGCGCGAGAGCGAGACATTCTTTGCGAACGCATCCATCACGAGCGGCGAGCCGTCCTCTTCGAACGCCATGCCGATTGTCCCATTGATGGCGCAGCCCTTCGCCTCGCCGCCCTGACCCAGGATGCCCCCGTAGGGGAAGTAAAGCCGCCGACCCTCCGCCGAGAGAAACTTCGCCGCCTCGCCGAGAGTCTTATTCAGTCGTGTCGCTCGTGTGTTCATCGTCCTCTTTCCTCTCCGCCCAAACGTTCCTTACAGCCCGCCGCGCATGAGACGCTCGTCCTCGCGCGCCGTGCGCTCCTTGTCGCGACGCCTCTGAAGCTTCAGATAGTCGCGACGATTCTGGAAGAGATCGCGGCAAATGGGCTCGGTCAGGAAGACGAGGTACGAGGCGCGGACAGACGCAACGAGCTCCGCCGCACTCTTGGACTTCTTTTCAATCTCGGGAAGCTTCTCCAAGATTTCGGCCGCCGTGCGCGCATCACCTGAAACGCGCGCGTAACGATCACCGAAGAAGATGAAGCGCCCCTCGCGGAGCATCGCGTCAATCTCCGCGCGCGACTTGTTGACCTTCTGCACGAGCGCACGCGAGGCCTCGTTCGGAACGAAGTCACCTTCAAGCGAGTAGGTGACCGTCGCACGCGGCTTTGCGGGACGCGCTTTCTTGGCGGGCTTCTTCGCCGGCTTCTTCGTCTCCTTCTTTTCGCTGGAGTCATCCTCAAAAAGGTCATCGAGCGCATCATCAAAGTCAATGAAGTCGTCGATATCTGCGGGTTCCTCTTCTTCCTCCTCGTCGCCCATCGACTCCTCGTCGCCCGCGGCGGGCACGGGTGCCTCGGTCTTCGTGACCTTGACACCAGCCTGCGTCTTGATGAAGTCCGTCCAGTCAATGACTTGCGCGACCGCAGGAATCCCATTGATGCGAATGCCGACACCCCAACGCTCAACCACGTAGGGCGGCTCAATGTAGCGACCGTTGATGAAAACAAGACCACTTGAGAACGGCTTGCCCTTCGTGACACCGAGGGCCTTGCCACTCGCCTTTGGAATGTCAATCGCCGCGCACGCAAAGAGCGGCACCAGAAGGAGAAGCATCATTATCAGTGAGAAACGTTTCATCTTGTGTTCCTTATCTTCTTTGTCCAAAAAAGTTAAAAGATCCCACATTGCCGTAACGCTGAACCTCCAGAACCCACGTGTTCCAAAGCGAGGCCCGAAGGCCTCTTAATGAGATGTCGGTCGAAGAAATGTCAGCTAAATCCGCGTGCAACACAGGACCCACGCTCCTTGACGATTAGTTGTCGCGCACCTCGACGCCCGGTGTCTGCCGGAGCGCCTCCACGATGCGACCAAACGTTGAGGCGACCTCTTCATCCGTCAGCGTCCGCTCGTTTGAGCGGAACTCAAGCGCGTAAGCACGCGATGACTTGAAGATGTCAAAGACCTCTGCCTTGATGAGATTCTTGCCGCCGTTCTGGCGGATGACCTTCACAATCGTCTCATTCGTGACGCCCGAAGAAAGCGCAAGCGCGATATCACGGCGAACCGACGGGAACGTCGGAACCGTCTGAAGACGCGGCACGTCGTTCGTCTTCTTAAGAAGCATCTTCTGCTCAAGCTCGCAGAGCACCATTTGCGTTGAGAGGCGGAAGGCATGACGCAGACGTGCGGAAACCGCGCCCATGACGCCAATCGCCTTGCCATTCAATTTCACCTCAAGCGCAACCTCAAACGCAGGGTGCGTGGACGGCACAAACTCAAGATGCCCCGCGTGGAGTCGCTTCACAAGTTCCTCCACGATGCCCTTCATCCACAGGACGGCCTCTTCGCTCGTCACTGTGGCGCGGCGACGCAAGGCCTCGCGCCCGACAGGACCGACGAACCCGAGAGAGAGCATATCCTTCTCGCTGGGGCCCGTCTCAAAGACCTTGCCCATCTCAAAGAGCATCGCCGATTCTTCATGCGCCGCGTTGCGCCCCAGCGAGGCGTAAAGCTGCGGCAGGAGACTCTCGCGCATAAAGCCAAACTCCGCGGAGACGGGGTCAGGGATGGCGAGACGGCGATCATTCGCGCCCGAGAACTCCTTAAGCTCACGCTCAGAGAGGAACGAATAGTGCATCGCCTCGGTGAAACCAAGGGCGAGACAGACCTCGCGCACGCGACTCTTCGCATGGAACGCGGCATCGGAAAGCGGCGAGACGGACGGCGCACTCGGCATCGTGTCGGGAATATTGTCGAGCCCGTAGACGCGCGCAATTTCCTCAACGAGGTCGGCCTCCAGCGAGAGGTCCCAACGCCACGACGGAATCGCAAATGTCGCGGACTTCTCGTCTTTCTGGATTGTGCGAAGGCCAAGCGCCTCCAAAATCGCAACCATCCGCGCCGCGTCAATATCAATGCCAATCAGTTTGCGCGCACGTCCGAAGTCGAGCGTGACAGGCGCATTGAACGCGAACGCGCCCGCTTCGCTGAATGTCTCGCGGTGATCCACGTCAATCGCGCCCGAGGCAATCTTCGCCGCGCCGTATTTCTGCAGAAGGTGCGCCGCGCGACGCGACGCAAAATCGGCCACGTCCTTGTCCACACCGCGAATATAGCGATAACTCGACTCGCTCGCGAGACCCAGTGTCGTCGACGTCCGCTTGATGGAGGTCGGCTCAAAGAGCGCGCTCTCGAGAAGAACGGTCGTCGTCCCGGGCGCGATGCCAGAGTCCTCGCCGCCCATAACGCCCGCCACGGCATTCGGCCGCACGCAATCGCAAATGACGAGCATTGACGGGTCGAGCGTGCGCTCAACGCCATCAAGCGTCTTCATCTTCTCGCCCTCTTTCGCGTCGCGCACCACAATCGTGCGATCCTGAAGCTTCGTGTGGTCAAAGGCGTGCATAGGCTGGCCGAGCTCAAGCATGACATAATTTGTCACATCCACGGCGAGACCGAGCGAGCGGACGCCCGAACATTCAAGCCGCTTCGCCATCCAATCAGGCGACGGCGCATCGGGCGTCATATCGGTCACGACACGCGCGACGTAGCGCAAGCATGCCGCTGAATCTTCCACGCGGATCTTGATTTCATCATCGACAGGCGTCGCGCACGTCTCAAAATCAACGGCTGGAAGCGTGACAGGTCGGTTCAAAATCGCGCCAAACTCGCGCGCGAGACCGATGACCGAAAGCGCATCGGGGCGATTCCACGTCACCTCAATATCAAAGACGACTTCGGGCTTCTCAAGTTTTGCGACATCTCGGACGAGCGCGCCCGTCGGCGTCTCAAGCGGAAACTCAATGATGCCCGCGTTCCCCTCGCCGATGCACAACTCCTTCTCGCTGCAGCACATCCCGAAGCTTTCCACGCCGCGCAACTTGCCCTTCTTGATTTTCTCAGGGTTGCCATTCTTGTCAAGGAAGGCGGGAATCGCCGCGCCAATTTTCGCGAACGCCGTCTTGATGCCCTGACGCATATTGGGCGCACCGCAAACGACCTGAAACGTCTCTTGGCCGTCCGAAACTTGACAGACATGCAAGTGATCCGAATTCGGATGCGCCTCGCACGCGACAACCTCGGCCACGACAATCAAGTTGGAAAGCGGCGTGCCGCCGACCGTCTCGATCGATTCGACCTGCAGGCCGGCGCGCGTCAGCTTCTCGGCGAGTTCCTTGGGGTCGATATCATCGACCTTCACATAATCATTGAGCCACGACAGGGGCAGTTTCATCTCTCTTAACCTCTTCTGTTGAAATCTCTTCTTTCTTGGATTCTTCCGCAACCGCATCTGGCTGCGGCGCGCCCTCGTCGCGCACCTCGGGCTTCTTCACCCGCTTCTTCCACTGCGGGCCATACTTCGGGAACTTCTCAACCGCCGAGAAGACACCATTCGTAAACGCGATGGCGTGCCCCGTCTCAACGAGCCACTTGACGTGTTGCTCAAAGTCGGGGACATCTTTCGGGAACTCCGACTTATCACAGCACGGATGCTCCGCGATGAATCGCGACGCCGCCGCGAGCTCGGCGATGGCGTGCTCCGCGTCAAACACTTTCAACTCGGGCGCGAGAACGAACTCAGGCCCACGCATGTCATTTGCGCGGAAGAAATTGAGCTTGCGGTTGTGGAACGCGCCACGCAGCGCAAAGCACATCGCCGCGGGTGCGCGCCGTTCGGCCTCAATCGCATTTCGCGCCGCCACGACGAGCGAGGCCACGGGACACTTCAGCGCCTCGGCCGCCGTCATCATTAAGTGCTTCGGCGTCTGAACGAGCGACGGCGCAATCAAGCGACGAAACTCGCCTTCGGCCTGCTCGCGCGAAAGCGGCGCCGCCTCAGCATCACCCTTCGGCGTGAAGACCGTCTTTCGAACCGCGCCCTGACGCCACGCCTCAATCGCCTCGGCATCATGCACCATCTCAATATGCGCGCGATACTCGGACTCGGTCATCTGCGGGAATTTCGTACGGAGCATCTCACGCACCGTCGCATTAAACTCGTGAGCATTGGGCGGCCCTAATAGAACCCCCGAAAGCCCGCACTTCGCGACACACGTAAAGTTCCCCTTCGGCATCTCGCAGTCAATCTCCTTCGCCTCGTAGTAGTCGGCAAGGTGCGCCGAGACCGCGTGGGCGAGGACATCCTCTTCTTTCGTTGAGGCAAAGCCACAAGCCTTGCACTGGAAGAAGCGATCATCCTTCGTCGGCGTAATCTTCAAGAGGATCGACGCGGGATTATCCAAAAAGAAATAGGCCAGTTCCTTGAGTTTGTAAGCGTGCGTATCAGACTGCAACTTACGAATGATTGTGCCGAGCGCCTTCGTCTCGGGGAGCACCTTGATCTCGCAGTCTAGCGGCTCAACACGCGTCTCCGCGCGCGCGAAACGATCGCGTCGCGCGAACGGGCGGGGCGCTCGCTCGCGCGGCGCACGCTCATCCGATGGGCGCGGAGCCTTCTCAAAGCGGCGAGAAGGCCTCTCGCTCGCGCGGGGCTTCGCCACCGACACCTTGCTTTCGGCCTTCGCCCATGCAGGCGTAAAGTCAAACGCCCCAAGGGCGCTCAAGTCAAGTGAACTCGTCTTCTCTTCGCTCATATTCTTATGTATTATACCAAAAATTGCGCATGTGAGAGGCGCGCAATTATCGTCGCGCGCCGAGGGCATCAGCCGCGCACGGCTGGATTGAGATAGATGGGGAGCGGCTCGGGGCGGAGAATAGCAGGATTCGCCTCGGCAAAAGTCTTCAGACCCTCAGGTGTCGGCGTGCGCCCGCCTTTGTAGCGCGCCCCAAACGTCGTGGCGAGAAGCGTCTCAATGCGCGCGGCATCGGGCGTGATAACGGAGAAGTCAGCGGGAATGGCCGAGGCAAGATCTTCCTGCGAAACCTGAAAGACATCGCCTTTCATCTCAAAGCCGTCAAAGAGCGCAACCCACGCCATGCCGCGCCGCGCATCGCCGACGACAGCGAGACGACCCTCACCCGCGAGTGCGCACGGCGAAGGGAGCCCGAGCACCTCGCATGGCCGACCGAGCGCATAGCCCTGCGCGAAAGCGATGGCCGAGCGGATACCCGCAAAACTTCCAGGGCCTGTCCCCACAACAATGCGCGTGGGCGGCGGATCGAGGCATAACTCCTCAACCCATGCTCCATTGCGTCCAGACGAAACCGAGCGCTCAAGGTAAAGCGTCGTCATTTTCCCTCCTTGCGATATCTGAAAAACGACTCAACGCCGTAAGGGAAGTCGCTCGGGATATAGTTGCCGACGCGTGGCCCCGTGAGCGTTGAATCCTTGCGGTAGTGCGTGAAGATCCATGGACAGTCTTCGCGGAGGATCTCTTGGCAAAGACGATAATCACCTTGACGATACGCCGCATCATAAGCCGCGTTCTCGTAGTTTGAGTGATTGACACCTGGCGAACGATTAGGTCCGTAAAAAAGCTGAAGGATATTTTGCGCGTGCGGGTAGTCCATCACCCAAATGAGGTAATACATTTGGACGCGACCCTCGTTGACCGCCGTGAGATACGCATCCCACGTCATAAACGCAAGTTCAAGTTTGACGCCAATTTTGTCATAAAACGAAGCGAGTAACTCGCCCATCTCGCGGCTTGACTGGTCGGGGCGACCGATCGCCAGCGTGAGAACGAGCCGTCGCCCCGTCTTCGGGTCGATGCCATCTGCGTAGCCGGCCTCCGCGAGGAGTTTCTTCGCGCGCGCAAGATCAAAGCGATAGGGAAGCGGCGCGTCAATCCGCCCCGCCACGCCCGGCGGCAGAGGCCCCGAACTTTCGGCAATGCGCCCGTTATAAAACGCCTCCCACGCGGGATAATCGAACGCACAATTAAGCGCCTGACGCAACTTCTTATTAGGCCCGACAACGGGGTCTTTCATATTGAAGCCGATGTAAGGCGACTCAAGCGCGGGGAAAGAGTGAAGCGAAATGCCCTTCGCAGCCAGACTCGGCTGAATCGTCCCCGCCTTCGTCGCAATCATATCCCAATTATCACGCGAAACCTCGCCCAAGAAGTCAAGCTCACCACGAAGAAACATGAGCCACTGCGTTGAAAGATCGTCAATAACGAGATAGCGAATCGTGTCAAAACCCGCATCGTCCGCCTTTTTTCGCTCAAAAACCATCTCGTGATTCTTATGCCAACGCGTGAGACGATAAGGACCTGTCCCCTCGCCATCGGGCGCGCGGACGGCCGCACCTGCGCACGCGAGAAGCCACGGAAAATAATCAACAGGCCGTTTCAGACGAATCTCAACGAGTTTCGGCGAAAGGGCCTTCACGCTCTCCACGTCCTGAACAAGCCAACCGTTCGGTCCAGTCGGATCTTTGAGCCGCTCCAAGGTGCGCACGACATCTTCCGCACAGCGCGGATCTTCGCCCACCTTCAAGCGATAGACAAGACCATTCTCGCTCACCTCGGGGAGAGAACAATAGCCCGCAACGAGGCGATAAGGGCGCGCGGCATAGTCAATCGCAAGCGGCGTCTCGTAGAGGAGCCCAACGACGCGCGCATCATAGCCCGACTGCGCCTCGAAGGGATCAATCGACGAAACGCGCTCAAGCGGACGCGAGAACGTCGCCGCGAGAAGAAGCGCAAAAATCATGACGCATGCGCCTCCAACCTGATTTCCAACTTCTTCGGCGCGCCCGGCAAGGCGAGAAGGCGCGACTTAATCTGCCGAAGTCGAGGGCGCATCGCAAAGAGCGCCGCGGCGCTTCGCACATAAAGGAAAATAATGCCGCCTTCATATCGCCCGGGGCGGACGGCCAGATTGGGAAAGAGCGTTGACCACTCGGCGCAGATTTGGTTGTAGAATGGGTTTGTCTCGCGCGTCAACTTTCCAAGAACGGCATCAAGCGCACTCTGAAACGTGGCGTGTCTACCGCGTTCATAAAGCCCTGTTGCTCGGCCATAGAGATTCGCGTCGTCCAACGCTTCAGCCCTTCTGCGCGTTATTTCGCCTTCATCTGCAACCACGCCTCGACGAACGGTTGGATGTGGCCGTCCATCACCGCGTTGACGTCGCTCGTCTCACATTCGGTGCGGAGATCCTTAACCATCGTGTAGGGGCAGAAGACGTAAGAGCGAATCTGCGAGCCCCAGCCGTTTTCGGACTTCGCGCCGTAGAAGCGATCCATCTCGGCCTTCTTCTGGTCTTCGTAGTATTCGTAGAGCTGGGCGCGCAGCATGTTCATCGCCTTCTCCTTGTTCATGTGCTGCGAGCGTTCCTTCTGGCAAGCGACAACGATGCCGGTCGGCAGGTGGGTGAGGCGCACGGCCGAGTCGGTCTTGTTGACGTGCTGGCCGCCCGCGCCGCCGGAGCGGTAGGTGTCGATGCGCAGGTCCTCGTCCTTGATCTCGACGTCGATGTCGTCGTTGATCTCCGCGACGGTCTCGACGGACGCGAACGACGTCTGGCGGCGCTTGTTCGCGTCGAACGGCGAGATGCGCACGAGGCGGTGGATGCCGCGCTCGGCTTTAAGCATACCGAACGCGTAGGGCCCCTCGACCTTGAAGTAGACATCCTTGTACCCCGCCTCTTCACCTTCTTGTACGTCGTATTCCTCAACCTTCCAGCCCTGATCCTCGGCATAGCGCTGATACATACGATAGAGCATTGACACCCAGTCGCACGCCTCGGTGCCGCCCTGACCCGCGTGGAGTTTCACGAAGACATTGCACGCATCAAACTTGCCACCGAGGAGCGACTGAAGGCGCAACTTTGAGAAGTAGTCCTCCGCCTTTGCGCATTCCGAGAGCGTGTCCTTCAACGCCGCTTGTTGCGCCTCGCCTTCTTCCATCTCGGCAAGCTCCAACATCACGCGGGCATCTTCAACAGACTTCTCGAGCGCGGTAAACGGAACAACGTAGGCGCGCTCGGCATTCGTCGCAGCGATAACCTCCTTCGCCTTCGCCTGATTATTCCAAAAATCTCCCTGCGCCTGCTGCGCCTCAAGGTCGGCAAGTTTGGCGCGACGATCGCTCACCTTGATGTAGTCGGCCATTTCGCCAACGCGCCGTCCCAAGTCGTCAATCTTCTGCCGAACGCCTTCGACTTCCAGCAACTTCTCTTTTGTCTCTTCTGCCATAAGTTTATCTATTATACCAAATCCCCACGCGAGGCGGTATCTGGTAGCGCCTTTTTTCTTTCTCCCGGCGGGGCTGCGAGGCTACGAATCTTCCCCTGCGGGGCGACCACATACGCCACAGGCAGAAAGGTGTATTTTTTAGTGGCCACGCAGGGAGAGCCGTAGGCAGAAACACGCAGACAAGGACAACTTTCGTTTGTGCTCTTAAATGTGGCGCGATTGCTTTCGCTTAACACGGAGCACGGAGGAACACGGAGGCCTTGGGAGATTGCTTCGCGTAAGGAAAGGACTCTACAGCGAATGTCAAATTGTGTGCGACCGTGATTACCAATCGTCAGAAAAGCCTCTTCTTGCGAAAAGCAAGAAAACCACATTTTATAAAATGTGGTTTTGAGAATCGGGATGCAGACATCCAAGCCTATGCGTTAATCTCTGCTACGCAATGCGCTTGCCGAGATGGATCTCGTAAACGCCATCCTTCTCATTGCGGCAGATGCGCCGCACTTCCCAAATCATATTCGTTGAGGTATAGGCGCGGGTAAACTTGATTGATCCAATCTTTCCGCGGACCTTCGGTGACCAAAGTCGCTCGTCCCAGTAGTCGCAGATGTCGCGGTATTCCGTCCGTTTGCGGCCAGCGACGATCTCGTCGTACCAGTGATACGTCAGTGCCGCGCTGACCATCAGCGTCTTCTTCGTCATTTCTGCTTTCCTTTCGCTTGATGTCCCAATTCCCGAATTATCGTTTTAGGTCTCACCTATTTCGATAATTCGCGAAATCACCTGTTGCCCTTGGCGCGGTTGTGGGTCTTGCAGAGCATCTGGCAGTTCGCCGCGCTCGTCT
>CAVHJW010000031.1:0-15277 GCA_963636335.1 bacterium | reverse complement strand
GGAGCTGCGTCCTTCATCCGGCGTCGCACACGCACCGCCAGCTCACGGACGAGCAACTCGTCGCGGCGGGCATCCCGCCAGATCTCATTCGTTTCTCGGTTGGTCTTGAAGATCCCGAGGATTTGATTGGTGACCTCAAGCAGGCTCTTGAAAGGGTTTGATCATGATGAAGAAGTCGTTTGTCGCGCTCGTCCTCGGCCTCGTGGCCGCCGTCCTTTACTTTTCCTCGCTCGCGGACTACGCGTTTCCTGGCGAGAGCGCCGCGCTTCTCGCATCCTGGCAGGGCCTTGCGCCCACGCCGAGTGCCTCGTATCCGCTCTTCGGCGCATTCGCCCGCCTCTTCGGAGGTGGCAATCTAATCGCGCCGCTCTCGGGCATCTTTGCGGTCGTGGCCCTCTTTATTCTCGTCCGCTTCTTTGTCTCGCTTCTGTGCGACGGCGATGAGACGCGCGAGAAGGCGGAGACGCTCGGCACGGTCTCGGGTGTCGTCGCCGCGCTCGTTTTTATGCTGACACCGTGCGTGCGCGAGGCTGCGACGCACGCGGAGGCGCGCCTCTTTGATGTGTGCTGGGCGCTCGGCCTCTTTCTTCTTTTTATTCCCTTTCTCCGCTCGGCGATTCCAGGCGCACTCTTTGCGCTTCTCATCGGCGCGCTCACGGCCATCGGCCTCTGCGATTCGCCGCTTTTCCTCGCGCTCCTGCCGCTTCTCGTTGTCTCGATTGTCTTTGTTGAGATTCGCCGTGGCGTGAAGCCTTACCTCTCGCTGACCGCCTTTGCGTTCGTCTTTGTCGTCGCGCTCCTTATCGGTCTGAAGGTCTTCGGCCTTGAACTGACGCCGTTTCTGCGCACGACGGCGCGGGGGCTGAAGTTCTACGCGCGCGTTCCAGGTTGGATCCTCGTTGCGCTCGTCGCGACCTTCCCATTTCTCGTCTCGCTCTTTGCGGCCCTGCGCACACTACGCGGCAAGACCTCGCTCGCTGTTTTCGTTCTCCACCTCGCGCTTCTTCTTTCCGTTATCCTCGCGCTTGCCACGCCGCTCTCGCCCTCGTCGTTGATGGCGCCCTACGGCCTTTGCCCCGTTGCGACCAGCGCGTTCGTTGCCATGACGGCTGGCTACCTCGCCTCGTTCCTTCTTCTCGCGCGCAAGACGCCCGTTGGGCTCGCCATCGGTGTGGCCTCGGCCTTCGTCGTGCTCTTTGCGCTCGCGTGGAATCTCTTTACGTTTGACGGGCAGCGCGGCGCGTTTGCCGACCGCCTCGCCGACAAAATTCTTGATGACATGGGCTCTCGCACCTGGTTTGTCTCAGATGGTCTTCTGGATGACCACCTTCTCCTTCGCGCCAAGGCGCGTGGGCAGGAGTTGAATCTCGTCTCGCTTGCGCGCGACCTTGAGCCCGACTATCTTGAGAGCCTGCGCCATCTCGTGGTGGAGAAGGGGATTGGCGGTGCGCGGAATGGCGACCTCGCCCTCTCGCTCTCGCTCGGCGTTCTGCCGTTTGTGCAAGACTTCCTTTCTCTTGACCCTGAGGCCGCGAAGAAGGTTGTCGTCTTCGGCGCGAGCGACCTCTGGTACGCGGCGGGGAAGAAGAGCGTCCCCGAGTTTCTCTTCTTTGGCGGCGATGAGACGCGCATACCCGACTGGTCTCAATGGAAGGCCTTTGACACGATTCTTGCCGCGCCGAAGCGTTGGGGGAGTTACCGCACTGACGAGGATCTTTCGGCCGTTGATCGCCTCAAGTTCGCGCTCCGTCGTCACATGGGGCTTGTTGCGAACAATCGCGGTGTCTACCTTCAGGACGAGGGTCGGGTGGACGAGGCGTTCGCGCTTTATGAACTCGTCTTGAACGAAATTGACAACGACAATATCTCGGCCCTCTTCAACGAGGTTGAGATGGCGGGGCAGAATTACGAGAAGGCGATCTCAAAGAAGCGCGAACTGGATCGCCGGCTGAAGACCATTCTCGATGACAAGGCGCGGCGCTACGTTCTGTGGCGGCTTTCGGCTGTTTACGGTTACATCCGCAACCCCGACATCTTCGTGCGTCTCGGCGTCGCGTGGGCGCGCTCAGGACGCCCGAAGGCCGCGCTCTCGCAGATTCGTCGCGCCGCCGACATCGTTCCGACAGAGCGTCGCCTCAGTTATCTCAACATGATGGCCGAACTTTACGCGGCCGAGAACGACAAGGCCTCTTCGCGTAAAATCTACGAGCAGATTCTCGCAAAGGATGCGAAGAATCGCGAGGCGTTGATGGGCATGATGCGGATCAAACTTTCCGATGGCGATGAGGCGGCCGCGCGCGGCTACCTTGAACGCGCGGCGTCGCTCATGCCCGAGGCAAGTCGTCAGGCGGCGATCGATCGTGCGATGCTCGCGCTCATGAAGAACGACCTCTCGCTCGCGCGGAAGACGCTCGAAGAGATGACGAGCGCGAATGCGAAGGATCTTCAAGCGTGGAGCCTCTTGGCGTCGGTCATCTTGCAGGAATTTGATCAAGAGAAGGATGCCAAAAAGAAGGCCACGCTTTTGGCCGATGTCAAAGAGCGCATCATCCCCGCGATGGAACTTCAGGCCGAAAGCCCGCTCGACTTCTTCGTTCAGTCGACGAAGGCCTTCATGCTTCTGCGCGCGGGCGAGGCGAGCCGCCGCGATGCGCGCGATGCCCTCGCGCTCGCCGCGAAGGCGCGGCCGAATGTTGAGGCCACGCAAGACCTCGTCCTTGAACTTGATATCTCGCTCGCCGATCAGGAGAACGCCGAGAGTCACGCGCGCGATGTTCTGCGCCGTAATCGTGACGCGCCGCTTGCAAACTACGTGATGGGCTCGCTCGCGGTGGGGCGCGGCGCGTACCAAGAGGCTGAGGCGTTTCTCCGCCGTGCGGTTGCCTCGCCACGCGCGAACATCCTCGCCTACAATGACCTCGCGGAGGTTTTGCGCCGCACGAATCGCGCCGCTGAGGCGGAGTCAATCGTGCGGATGGCCCTTGAGAAGGCCCCCAAATTCTATATCCTCCACCAGACGCTTGGTGAGATCTTGATTGAGGAGAAAAAGAATCTTGAAGAGGCCGAGGCGAGCATCTTGAAGTCCATCGAACTCTCGAAGGGCGCGAACGGTGAGACGGCGGATGCACGGCCTTTCATCGCGCTCGCGCGTGTCCAAGAGATGCGTGGCGACAAGAAGGCGGCGCGACTTTCTCTGCGTCGCGTGGAGCGCGCGCTCAAGAACCTCTCGGATTTCGAACGGCGCGAATACGAGGAGATCCGCAAGCGTGTTCAGTGAGGCTCTTCTCGCCGTGGCCTTTCAGGTCTTGCCGTTTTACGAGCAGGACCCGGCGCGCGACTTGTATGCCGTGCGCCCCGTTTGGTCGCATGAGCACGAGACGACGGATGTCCTCTGGCCGCTTTTCACATCGCATCGCGACTGGTGGCGCGCGCTCTTCTTTCTTCACGGTCAGACGAATGACGCCGGTTGGCAGGTTGATTTGTTGCCGTTTTTCTGGTGGGGACGCGAGGACGAGACGACCTACGGTGGGCTCTTTCCGATTTACGGAAATCACCCCCATTTTCTTTTTCTTCACGATGTCTCGTTCGCGCTCTGGCCCCTCTGGATGCGTTACGAGATGCCGCGCGCCGCGCCGCGTGAACACGCACGTGACGAATGTCCGCGCCTTCGCACGCACGCGGTTCTTTGGCCGTTCATTCATTGGCGCGACGATGGCAGTTGGGGCTTCTTTCCGTTCTATGTCTTGAACCAGGCGCGCGCGTCGCGCCACGAGACGGCGCTTTGGCCGCTCGTCACCTGGGCCTCGTACGAAGAGGATCGCGATACGGCGGGCGCAGGGTCAAGTTGGATGGTCTTTCCGCTCTATGGGCGCGTTGACCGTGCGCGCGAGGAGCAACAACTTTTCTTGCCGCCGCTTTTCTCGTACGCGAAGACGTGGAATCAAGGCGTGTCGCGAGACGGGGAACCGACGGGTTTTCGCTTGCGCGCACCCTGGCCGCTCTTTGAGTATGAGGCCACGACACGGCGCGATCATCTTTCGGTCTTTCCCTTCTATGAGAAAACGACACTCAAGTCCTATTCGCGCGAGGATGGGCAGAGCGTTGAGACGTCGAACCTCTGGCGTTTCGGTTGGAAGCTCGTTGAGCTTTACCCCGATGAGACGCGCGTCTTTCCGTTTTGGGTGAGTCGTCCAGACGGCGCGTACTTTCGCCTCTGGCCCTTCTGGGAGGCTTCACGCACGGCAGACGGCGTCACGTATTCGCGTTTTCTCTCGCTCTTCCCGATCCGCCACGTCCCCGCTGTTGATCGCAACTGGGCGAAATTTTGGACACTCTACGAGTCGGCCGAGAAGGATGGCGAGACGGTGCATTCGCTCTTCTGGGGCATCATCCGGTGGAGGACGCAAAAATGATCGCCCGTTTTTCTGAGCGCATTCTCCTGTGGGCGCGCGAGATGCGCGTTGAGCAATGGACGAAGAATGGCGTCGTCATGCTCGCGTGGTTCTTCTCGGTTGCTGATGCTTCCCAGCGCGACATCGCGCGTGGTTGGCAGTCGTTCTTGATGGCGTTCGGCATGGCCGTCTCGTTCTCGCTTATTTCTTCAACATTCTATCTTCTCAATGATGTCGCCGACTTTGAGTCGGATCGGCTCCATCCGCAGAAACGCTTTCGTCCTGTGGCCTCGGGGAAGATTGACCGCTTCGAGGCTGTACGCATGGCGCTCATCCTTTTTGCGTGCGGTCTTGCCTATCCATCGCTCGTCGTCATGTACTTGCCGTCGCGCATGACGGCCTTCTCAACGATTCTCGGCTACACGCTTCTTCAATGTTTCTACACGGGCTTTTTGAAGAAATTTCCCTATGTGGATGTCTTCACACTTGCGGCCGGCTTTGTTTTGCGTGCGGTCGCGGGCGCGGCGATTATCGCGGCTTACATTTCGCCGTGGCTTCTCGTTTGCACGTTTACGCTCTCCATGTTTCTCGCCTTTTGTAAGCGTTGGAATGAGATGGAGGTTGCGCGCGCCGCCCGTGCCTCGCTGAAGCACTACCACCCGCGCATTCTTGTCGTTCTTATTTTTCTCGCCGCGTTTGCAAGCGTGGGCGAGTATTTGATTTACACCCTTCGTTCGGCGATGGGCCATCGCTTTGAGCTTCTCTGGACGACATCAATCTTCGTGGCACTCGGCATCGTGCGCTACCTCGTCCTCGCGTGGCGCGGCAGTGATGTTGGACGCCCCGAGCGCATCCTCCTCTCGGACCGCGTCCTCTGGGCCATCATTCTCGGCTACGCCGCTTCGGCACTTCTCGCTGTTGCCCTTGGGCGCCTTCCCGTTTAAAAATAAAAGGAAATTAGTATGCTCTACTTTCTCGCGGATTATCTGAAAAATATTTGGGGACCATTCCGCCTCCTCCAGTCGCACGCGCTCTTGCTCGCAGGTGGCACTTTCACAGCCGCCATGTTGACGTGGATTCTTTTGCCGCGCCTGATGAACCGTCTCCCGCGTGATCGTGGCAAGACGATTTGCGCCGATTTAGGTGGGCTTACGTCCGCTGGCAAGCCGACGGGCGCGGGGCTTCTCGTGTCGCTGATCTGTTTGCCCGTCCTCATTCTCTTCGCGCCGCTTCGCTTTTGGGATGCGGCGGCCGTTCTTGCGCTTTATGGCGCGATGATTTTCGGCTATCTCGATGATCGCGCCCTCGTGCCGTGGGGCGAGTTGAAGAAGGGGCTTCTCGATCTCGCGATCTCGTTCCTCGTCGCGCTCTTTCTCTTCTTGGGACACTGTGAGACGGATCCTGAGACGGGGTCTATGGTCATGGTTCAGTGGCTACCCTTCGTGAAGACGATCCATCTCATGCCCGGTGTTCTGTATGTGCCTTTGGCGACGGCCGTTCTTTGGTTTACAATGAATGCGACAAATTGTTCTGACGGCGTCGACGGTCTCGCGGGCACACTCACGCTCGTCACGCTCGCCATGCTGGCTGTCATTCTTTACGTCGTTGTCGGCTATCGTCCGGTCGCGCACTACTTCCTTCTGCCCGCGATTCCCGATGCGGCGCGCTGGGCGATTGTCATCATGATTGTCGCAGGCGGTTTCGGTGGTTATCTTTGGTATAACGCGGAGCCTTCGCGCGTCCTGATGGGTGACGCTGGTTCGCGTTTTCTCGGCATCCTTGTTGCGGCCGCCTCGCTCATGACGGGCAATCTCCTCTTCGTTCTCGCCCTTTCGCCCGTTGTGCTCGTGAACGGTGGCGTCGGGCTTGGCAAACTCGTTTTGTTGCGCGTTGCCAAGCGACTCGGGTTTCATATCGGCGAGGCGAATGTGATTCGTAAAATTCGTTTCCCACTCCACGATCATTGTAAGCACACGCTGAAGTGGTCGAACGCACAGGTCCTCATGCGCTTCGTCCTCTTGCAGCTTGTCCTCATGCCGATTCTCCTTCTCATTCTTTTGAAGGTGCGTTGATGGCGATGGGCATCACAGAGGCGGTCGTTGAGGAGGTCAAGTCGCGTATCGACTTGAGCGACCTGATCGCTTCGTATGGCATCGCGGTGCGCGTTGCGGGTGCCTCCAAGAAAGCGTGTTGCCCATTTCATCACGAGAAGACGCCGTCGTTTAATATCAATGACGCGAAGGGCTTCTATCACTGCTTTGGTTGCGGTGAGTCGGGCGATGCCATCAAGTTTGTGATGAAGATGGAATCCCTCTCCTTCCCCGAGGCCGTTCGGAAGCTTGCCGCGCGCGCGGGCGTCAAGATTGAGGAGAAGGAAGACCCCGCGCTCAAGAAACGCGCGCGCCTTTACGCGCTTCTCGCAGAGCTCGCGCAGTTTTACCGCCGTTGCCTTCTCCAGACGAAAGAAGGCGAAGGCGCGCGTGCCTACGTCCACGAACGTCAACTCTCCCCCGCCGTCATCGATGACTACATCATTGGCTACGCGCCGCGCGGTGCCGTCAACATTCGTCGCTGGGCCGCGAAATACGGTTATACGGATGAGGAACTTGAAGCGGCGGGTGTCATCAAGGCACCCCAGGGTCCTGGAGATGCGGGCTACCACCGTTTCGGTGGACGGCTTATCTTCACGATTCGCGATCCGCGTGGCCGTGTTGTGGGTTTCTCCGCGCGCCAACTCGTCGCCTCAAAGAACTCGGGCAAGTACGTGAACTCGCCCGAGACACGCGTCTTTAAGAAGTCAAATGTCCTCTATGGGTTTGATAAGGCGGCGAGCGCCATCACGAAGGCGAAGAACCGCGAGGCCATTATCTGTGAGGGGCAGATTGATTGTATTCGTCTGCAGACAAGTGGGTTTATGAATGCCGTTGCGGGGCAGGGGACGGCGTTTACGGCCGAGCACGTGAGGCTTCTTAAGAAGGTCGCCGATCAAGTTGTCCTCGTCTACGATGACGACCTTGCGGGGCACAAGGCGACGATTAAATCGGCGCGGCTCTGTCTCGCGTTCGATCTGCCTGTGCGCGTCGTCTCGCTACCCGATGGCGACGACCCCGATTCGTTCTTGCGTGCGCATGCGGCGGCGGACTTTCAACAGATGCTTGATGCGGCTGAATCCATTATGACTTTTCAGGTGCGTGCCGAGCGGGCGAAGGAAGAGCGGCCCGACACGGTCGACGCCGTCAATCGCATCACGAAGGAGATTCTTCTCACAATCGCCCAGTGCCAAAGCCCCATTCTGCGGGCGACGATGGCGCGTGAGGCGGCCAGTCTTCTTTCTTTGCCGCCCGAGGCGATGGAGGCGGAAGTCGGCGGCGTTCACGTTGAGCCGCCTAAACTCACGCCGAAGGAAGACGAAGAGGAGATCCTCTTGCCGCGCGCCGTACCAACCGCCGACGAGACGGGCGAAGATGCCGCATCGGCGATTGACCCGCCCAAGGAGGAGACGGCCTTTTGCGAGTTTCTTTTCGGGCACGAGCAGGACGATGATGCGAAGGTCGTGAAAGAAATTGTCGACACGTTTCTTCCTGAGGACGTCTTCACCCATCCTTTCACGCGCGCGTTTGTGCATGTCTGGTGTGACGAGGTTGCGAAGGGCGAGGATCTTCTTGCGCCGTGGAGCGAGACACTCGGCGCGCGCGACCGGGCGCGTTTTGACGCGATTCTGGCGGGGCAGGAGAAGGTGCTTGAAAGCGCGCTTCCAACAACGACCATTGCGCAGGACTTTGTCCGCTCGCTCTGGGAGGCGCGTCTCAAGAGTCTTCGCGGCGACCTTCCGTCATCAGGCGACGCGGCGGCTGAGGCGCGGCGCATGGCACTGACGATGGATTTAAAGCGCATCCGTTCCCTCCGCTGGCCCGCCGTCAAAGAGATGATCCGTCGCTACTTAGCCGATGAGGCTGTGGGGTCTCGCTGAGTTGGTAGAGATTTCCCCCAAGCGGGGCGAAATATGGTAAAATAGTGTGACAATATGAAAGCACGACTTGCGTTTTTTGCGATTCTCGCATCTTTTTCGCTTTTTGCCACGCCCGTTGCGGAGGTCAAAGTCAAGGCTCTTGACGGCTTCGGCGGTGACTTAAGCGCCGTTTTGAGCCGCTGTCAGACGAAGGCGGGCGCGGATTATGATCCCGTCGTTTTGACGCGCGATGTCAATTCGCTCAAGGCCTCAAAGGAGTTTGATGACATCTCGGCCGATGCCAATCAATTGCCGCAAGGTGTTGAGGTCGTCTTCTACGTGAAGCGCAAGGTGCGCTATTTGCCGCCGCTCGTCGTTGAGGGCAATGACTTTCTGAGCGCCTCCAAGATTGCAAAGGAAGCGGCTTTAAAAGATGGCTTTCTTTACGGCGAGGCCGATTTGGCGGCGGCCGCGTCTCAGGTGCGCCTTGCTTACCAGAAGAAGTATTTTCTTGATGCGAAGGTGATTCCGCGTGTCACGATTCTTTCGGGCAACGATGCGACGATTACCTTCCTCGTGGACGAGGGCGCGCGTCGTAAGACTGACGCGTTCGTTTTCAAGGGCGCGACGCATGCGATTGAATGTTCAGCCATCAATAAGAGCCTCAATCCCTTCTTCTCTCTTCAAGAAGATGAGTTTGATGCCGCAGAGCTTCACGAAGCTGCGAGTGACTTCCCTTGGTGGAACCCGGTCGGCTGGTTTGCCGATGCGGCCGTCACGGCCGATCAGCGTGCGCAGATTTGCGATAAACTCGCCGAGGTCTATCGCAAGCATGGCTATTTGGATGCGCGCGTGACGGGGCCTGAACTTGTCGCCTCTGATGACGAGCGGGCGAACCTCGTTTACACGGTTGAAGAAGGGCCGTGCTACCGCGTGGGCGAAACGAAGATTGTGGGTCTTGAGCATTACTCCGAGACGGATGTTCGCGACTTGGCCGCGCTTCCCATGGCTGGAACCATTGCCACCTCAACGCTTCTTGATGAGGCTGCCGATCGCGTCAAGGTTGTCGTCGGCTCGGGCGACATGGGGCTTGCGGATACGCGCGTTGAGGTGAAGCGGCTTCCAACGGCGAAAGATCCGTCCGTCATCAATCTCGTCTTCCGCGTGACCGAGGGCGTGCCGGTTGTTTTACACGATGTCAAGATTCGTGGCAACGATTATACGCAAGATCGCGTCATTCGTCGCGAGATTGCGCTCGCGCCAGGTGACCGTATGCTTGAAGATCGCGCCCAGCGCTCAAAGCGTCGCCTTGAGAATCTCGACTATTTCTCGCGCGTCAATTACTCGCTTGCGGCAACGGGGCTTGGCAAGGATGAAAACGGTGCGGAATATCGCGACCTCGTCTATGAGGTGGAGGAGAAGAATACCGGCTCGTTCATGGTTGGCATTGGCGCGTCATCGGTCGACTCCGTCTATGTTTCGGCCGAGGTGAACCAAAACAACTTTGACCTATTTGCTCCGTCCAAACTCTTCCGCGGCGCGGGGCAGAAGGGGCGTGCGTATATCGCGTGGGGCCCGCGCTATCAGTGCGTTGAGTTGGGCGTTGTTGAGCCGTACTTCCTCGATCGCATGTTGGAGCTTTCTGTTGATGCTTATCGGCGGTTGAGGTGGTATGATGAGTACGATCTCATTCGCTCGGGTGCCAATGTTTCGCTCTCGTATCCTGTCAAGTTCTGGCCGACGTGGGAGTCGTTTGGACGCTTCGGCGTTGGCCTCTCGGGTGAACTCATCGAGATGGACGATGTTGAAGATAAGATTTACGTGAAGAAGAACGGCGAGAAAGTTTCGTTCCGCGAAGAGGAGCGCAAGTATGGAGACGCTCTGGAGCCCGTTGTTCATTTCTTCTGGTCAAAGGACGCGCGCGACAGCTTCCGTATGCCCACGCGCGGTTATCGGACGCGGGTCTTTCTCGATCTCGCGCCGGCGGGTGATAACCAGTACTGGAAGCTTGGGCTTAACCACCGCCACTACTGGAACCTCTGGAAGCGCTACAATCACGTCTTCATGTTCGCCTTCCGCGCCGAGACGATTGACGGCTTTGGCGGCGATGATGTGCCGATTTATAACCGTCTCTTCTTGGGCGGCCCGAAGTCAATCCGCGGCCTTGAGTATCGCAATGTCGCGCCGCTCGTCCGCCGCGCCGACGCGCACGGCGAGTACGCGCCGTGGGGTGGTCAGACGCTTGTTGCTGCAAACTTTGAATACACGATTCCGATTGTGAACATGCTTCGCTTCGCCGTCTTCACCGATGTTGGCTCGGTTGGCGAGGATGCCTTTGACGCGGACTTCTCCGACACGTTCGCGTGGACGGTCGGCGTGGGCGTCCGCCTTGATATCCCGATGTTCCCCATCCGCCTCGACTTCGCGACACCGATCGAGAAACCGGATAACGCCGAGAAGGAGGTCTTCTCCTTCACGGTTGGCTATGACTTCTAAAACTGAATAACCGAAAAAAATAAAATAAACACTATGAAGAATCTCGTCTTGGCACTCTCACTCGTCCCCGCGCTGGCCCTCGCAGATATGAAGGTGGCGACGGTTGACCTCCTCGTCCTCGTTCGTAACCACCCCGACTACGAGCGCAACGAGAAATTTATGGAGTCGAAGGGTAAAGATCTCCAGAAGAAGGCTGATGCCATCCGCGAGGAAGGCGAGGCGTTGCAGGCCGAGGGCAAGAAGCTGGTTGAGCAGTATCGCAACCCGATGCTCAATGATAAGGCGAAGGCCGATGCCGAGAAGGGCGTGCAGGAGATTCAGCAGAAGCTTCTCCAAATTGAGCAGCGCTACCGCACCGAGGTTGCGCGTGGCAATCAGGAGATGCAGGAGGATCGCGTGCGCCTCACGAAGGCGACGACGGACGACTTGCGCGCGCGCATGAAGGCGTACGCCGAAGCGAATGGCTACGATATGATTCTTGATTCAAATGCGGCCGTCTTTGCGAAGAAGGACTTTGACGTGACGGATGTCCTTTTGAAAGAGATGGGCGTTGACCCTGCGAAGGCGAAAGGACGGGAGACGAGCGATGAAAGCAAGTGAACTTGCTTTAGCCCTTGGCGGCACGCTGGATGGCGCGGACGTTGACGTTGTCGCGTGTGCGGGCCTCTGGGAGGCGCGCGTGGGGGATGTGAGCTTCTGCAAAGATCCGAAGCATGTCAAACTTGTTCAGGAGACGAAGGCCTCGGCCGTTCTCGTTCCGCTCGACTGGGCGAATGGCGCGCCGTGCGCGATGATTCGCGTTGCCGACCCCGACCATGCGTGTATGGCGGCCGCGAAACTCTTTGCCCCGCCTGAACCTGTACGCGCGCCAGGTGTCCACCCGACGGCCGTTATTGACCCTTCCGCTCAGCTTGGCAAGGATGTCCATGTCGGTGCGTACACGGTCATTGAGAAGGGGGCTGTTATCGGCGATGGAGCCGTTATCGAGGCGCAGGTTTTCATCGGCGAGAATGCGCGCGTGGGCGCGGGAACGCACATTTACCCGCAAGTGACCCTGCGCGAGGGAACGATCGTCGGAAAGAACTGCATCATCCACTGCGGTGTGCGCTTGGGCGGTGATGGTTACGGCTTCGTCAATGGCCGCCGCGACGACGGCACGGTCTACATTGAGAAGATTCCGCAACTCGGCATTGTTGAGATTGGTGACGGCGTTGAGATTGGCTCCAACACGACGATTGACCGCGCGCGCATTGGGCGCACGTATATCGGCCCTATGACGAAGATCGATAACCTCGTTCAGATTGGTCACAATGTGAAGGTGAAGGGGTATTCGGGGCTTATTGCGCAAAGCGGCGTTGCCGGCTCAACGGAGATTGGCTACGGCTGCCTCATTTGGGCGCAGGCGGGCATCTCGGGGCATATCAAGATTGCCGACGGCGTTCAGGTGGGTCCGCAGGCGGGCGTCTCGCAGTCGCTTGACGGCACGGCGAAGTACGTGATTGGCGCACCCGCCGAAACGATGAAGGACTTTGGCGGTCGCCTTCTTCTGCCGAAGATGGTGGCGAAGCTGAAGGCCGAGGTGAAGGAGTTGAAGGCGCTCATCGCGTCAAAGTGAGGGGGCTTAAAGGCTATGTCTGAACGAAAGGCCGTCTATCCTGGCACGTTTGACCCGATGACCCTCGGGCATTTTGACCTCATTAAGCGCGCCTCCAAACTCTACGATCATCTCGTCGTTGCGGTCGCGGCAACAAGCCAGAAGGCGGGCGCGCGTTTCTCGGCGCGTGAGCGCATGAAGATGATTGAGGAGGATGTCAAAAAGGCCAACTTGAAGAATGTCTCAGTTAAGATGCTGAACGGCCTTCTCGTTGATTTTTGCCGTGCGGAAAAGGCACGTGTTGTCATCCGCGGTGTGCGGGTTTATTCCGACTTTGAGTATGAGTTTCAGATGGCGCTCACGAACCGCCGTATGGCACCCGAGATTGAGACGCTCTTTATGATGCCGAGCGAGAACCTCGCCTATGTGACGGCCTCGACCGTTCGCGAGATTGCGCGTTACGGCGGCGACACGGCCGCGTTCGTGACGCCTGCTGTTCAGCGTCGACTTGAGAAGGGCGCGACGAAGAAATGACAGACGACCTTGAGAGAAAACTTGAAGTTGATGTCTCGCGTCTTGACCCCGAGGGCGAGACGATAGAGGGCGAGGTCTTTTGCGTGGACATTGACGAAGAGTTTGTCCATCCGTTTGGCGGCGTTCGCTACCGCCTTGATCTTTCGCTTTGTGGAACGGAACTTCTCGTTCAGGGTCATCTTGAGCAAGATTTTGACCTCGTCTGTTCGCGCTGTGGTGAAGACTTTGATACAACGATTAAGGTTGAAGACTTCACCGAGTCATACGAGGTTGGCGAAAAAACACAAAATGTCGATTTGACGGAAGACGTGAGAGAGAGTATAATACTTAACTTACCTGCATACCCGGTCTGTCGTGAGTCGTGTCCAGGGCTGCCCCAAAAGGTGGCGCGGCCCGCCGATGAGAGATGGAACGCGCTCAATCAGGTGAAAGTCGTTTAGAAGTTAAGATCCGCTAAGGAAGAAAGAGAGAAAGAACATGGCAAGTCCTAAGAATCGTGTGTCGAAGCGTCGCAAACGCGAGCGCGTGGCGTCCCTTGAGAAGCCGATCCTCGCGCAGACGGGCACGTGCCCGGCGTGTGGCGCGGCGGTCCGTTCGCATCGCGCGTGCCCGAAGTGCGGCACGTACAAGGGTCGTAAGGTCGTCTCGGCTCTTTAAGGGGCCCGAGACGAGACGGTTATGACGCGGATTGCGCTTGATGCGATGGGTGGCGACAACGCCCCGGGCGAGATTGTCGTCGGGGCGGTTGAGGCCGCGCTTGGACTCAAGGAAGTCAAGGTCCTCTTGGTCGGTCGCATGGCTGACATTCAGGCGGTTCTTGATAAGCTTGAGCCGAAGATGAAAGCCGATGCGCAGAAGGCGATTGAGTCGGGCGCATTGGAAATTATCCATGCTCCCGATATCGCCGAGATGGACGAAAATCCCGTTGATGCCGTCCGCAAGAAAACCGACTGCTCCATCAATGTCGCGATGCGCCTCGTCAAGGAGGGCCGCGCCGATGCGTTCGTGTCGGCCGGCAACTCGGGCGCGGTCGCAACGAGCGCCATTTTGACCTTGGGTCGTATCCCGGGCGTGAAGCGTCCCGCGATTGCGACCGTTATGCCGAATCGCAACCCGAAGCGTCCCCTCATCGTCCTCGATGCGGGCGCGAATATGGACTGCCACCCCGAGTGGCTTGTCCAGTTTGCGATTATGGGCAACGCCTACTCGAAGGCCGTCTTGAAGCGCGGTCTGCCTGCCGTCGGTCTCGTCTCGATTGGGACGGAAGACTGCAAGGGCAACGAGATGACGAAGCAGACGTTCCCGCTTCTCAAAGAAGTGAAGGACTTGAACTTCGTCGGCAACATTGAGGGCAAAGATCTTTACAAGGGCCACATTGATGTCGCCGTTTGCGACGGCTTCGTGGGCAATGTCGTTTTGAAAACGACGGAGTCCATCGCGAAGGCGATTGGCTATTGGCTCAAAAAAGAATGCTTCAAGGGGCCGCTCCGCATTCTCGGCGCGTTGCTCCTCAAAGGCGCGTTTCATTCGCTCAAGCGTCAGCTCGACCCCGAGATTTACGGCGGTGCGCCCCTGTTGGGCGTTCCGGGCGCGGTCATCATCGGGCACGGGAGCTCAACGCACAAGGCAATCTACTACGCCGTCAAAGCCGGCGTCGCTGCGGCGACCAACGACGTGTCGGGCCTCATCGCAAAAGCGATCGCCGACCACGCCGAGGATCTCAAGCAGAAATGAGCGACTACAACTTCTCTGCCATTGAAAAGAAGTGGCAGAACTACTGGCTTCAGAATAAGACCTTCAAGACGGACTCGCACGGAACGGGCGAGACGTTTTACTGCCTTGATATGTTCCCGTATCCATCGGGCGCGGGGCTTCACGTCGGCCACCCCGAGGGCTACACGGCGACGGACATCCTTTGCCGCTACAAGCGCATGAAGGGCTTTAATGTCCTGCACCCGATGGGATGGGACGCCTTCGGCCTGCCCGCCGAGCAGTATGCCGTTGAGACGGGCACGCACCCCGCAATCACGACGAAGAAGAATGTTGACCGCTTCCGCGAGCAGATTCGCGCGCTCGGATTTTCCTACGACTGGGATCGCGAAGTCAACACGACAGATCCGAAGTATTATCGCTGGACGCAGTGGATCTTTGAGCAACTCTACAAGAAGGGCCTCGCTTATGTTGCGGAAGTGCCCGTGAATTGGTGCCCCGCGCTCGGCACGGTGCTTGCGAACGAAGAGGTCATTGATGGCAAGTCCGAGCGCGGCAACCATCCGGTCATTCGCCGTCCGATGCGCCAGTGGATGCTCAAGA
>CAVHJW010000030.1:0-15426 GCA_963636335.1 bacterium | reverse complement strand
CATCGTGACTTTCTTCATCGTGTCTCTTATTATACCAAAATAAACGCCCGCGCGTTGGACCGCGCGTCGGGCCTGTCCCCGTCAGAGCACGCATAAAGCCACCTTGACGCGAAAGCAAAAATGTGGGATAATCTTACCAACTTTTCTTACTGGAAGGAACGACGATGCCCGAATACGAAACTGCACGTCTGTCCACGAAAGGACAGTTCGTCATACCCGAGACGATGCGAAGCCGCCTTGGCCTCGTTCCGGGGATGTCTCTCATGATCATGATGAGCGGGAACGCGCTCGTCGTCGAGCCGATCGTCCCTCCGTCGCAGAAAGAAGTCGACCGCATCGCCGTCCGAGCGCGAACAACTCGCGGACGCCGCACCGTTCGTTCGTCCGCAGCCCGCGAAATCGACCGAATCGCGGGGATGCTCTCGCTTCCGTCCGACTTCAACGAGAACGAAGCCTATCACGACCATCTCGTGGAGAAGTACGGATGAAGGTCATGTTTGACATCAACGTCGTGCTCGACATCGCCGCAAAAAGAGAGCCTTTCTTCTCCGCCTCGCGCTCCGCCTATCTTGCCGCAAAGGAGTCCGATGTTGAAATGGCGTTCTCCGCACATGCCTTCATGACGTTCCACTATCTCGTAAGCCGATTCGCGAAGGAAGCCGCACGCAAGCGGCTCATGAACTGGCTCGGCGGGAACTTCACGGTCGCCTCCGTCGGCGAACACGAGATCCACGATGCACTCGCATCGAAGTTCAAGGACTTCGAAGACGCCGTTGTCGAAGCCGCCGCCGTTTCGTCCAACTGCAACGGGATTGTCACGCGCAACGCAGCCGACTTCGCCGGCTCGCGCCTCCCCGTCTGGACGCCCGACGAGTTCATCGTCTTGACGGCATCTCGGCGGTGACGCGGAAGAAGTGGACGATACAAAACGCCGCGGTTTTCAAGGCAGTGCGAGGCGGAGGGCGAGCGCGGCGCAGGCAACGGCATCGTAGAGCGCATCGTGCCACGTCCGCCCCGCCATCTCAGGGACGCATCCAAGCGCGGTACAGACATCGCCAAGCGCGAATGACCCAAGCCGCGGATAACGCGCCTTCGCAAGTTTCATCGTGTCCACCCACGGCCCCCACTTCGTGAGCGGCGCGGTGCGCGTCAAAATTGTGCGCTCACACGCGATGTTATGCGCGACGAGCCGCTTTCCGACGAGGTCGGGCGCCCATGTCTCAAAGGAACTTTGTAGCGTCCCCAACGCGTCCGACTCATGTGCCCGCGCGGGCGCGCCCTCCACATCAAAGAAGAACTCGCGCGTCTTGACAATCTCGCCACCGCACACGAACGCGAGCCCGAGTTGCCACGGCTCATTTGTGCCGCCACACTCGTAGCCCGTCGTTTCGAAGTCCAGCGCGACGAAATCCATCTTTAGCGCGCGGCGAGGATCTTTGCGACGCGCACGGCGTCCTCAGGCGTATCGACACCGACCCCCTCGTCATTTGTGCGCACGACTGCGATTTTTGCGCCCATCCAAAGCGCACGCAACTGCTCAAGCTTCTCGGTCTTCTCAAGGTCGCAGGGGGGTTCTTTGATGTACCGCTTCAGAAAACCGCCGCGATAGGCGTAGATGCCCAAATGACGAACCGTGAGCGCATTCGGAAACGTCGGCTCGTTGTCACGATCACACGGAATGGCCGCGCGCGAAAAATAAAGCGCGCCGTCATCACGATCCAAGACGACCTTCACAACCGTCTTCGCCGCAAAGTCATCCGCCGAGAGGATGGGCGTAACGGCCGTTGCCATATCGTAGCGCGACGAGGCGCGGAGTTTCTCAACAAGCGCGTCAATGAGCGCGGGGTCAATGAGCGGCTCATCGCCTTGGATGTTCACGAGAATGTCGTCATCGGAAAAATCGCCGCCCAAGAAATTGCGCGCCGCAACAGCAATGCGGTCGGTGCCACTCGGCAAATCTGAGGGCGTCATAATGGCACGACCCCCGAACGACTGAACCGCCTGAACAATGCGGTCATCATCCGTCGCGACAAGAACCTCATCAAGGCTTTTCGCCTTTTGGACAGCCTCCACAACCCACGCGACGAGAGGCTTGCCCGCGAGATCGGCGAGAGGCTTGCCAGGAAAACGGCTTGAACCAAAGCGGCTCGGAATAATACCATAGACCTTCATCTTGAATATCCTCCTAAAACTTAGTGACGGAACGAGCGCTGACCTGTGAAGACCATCGCAAGACCCGCGTCATTCGCGCAGTCGATGACGTCCCAGTCGCGGATCGCGCCGCCGGGCTGGACGACCGACGTGATGCCCTCGCGGATGCCGACCTCGAGCCCATCGCGGAACGGGAAGAAGGCGTCCGAGACCATCGCACAGCCAACAAGACCACCCTTCTCGGCCTTCGTCTGCTCCATAATCTCCGCCTGTTTCTTCGCGCCGTCCTCTTCGCCGAACGCGAGGCGCAGATCGTTGAACGGCTTGCCATATTTCTCCCACGCGATCCAGTCCGCATGTTTCGTGTACGCTTTGTCGCGCGCGATTTCGGCAACGCCAACGCGATCTTGCTCACCCGTGCCGATGCCAACCGTGACACCATCCTTCACATAAAGAACCGAGTTTGACGTCACGCCAGCTTCAACGAGCCAACCAAAGAGGAGATCTTCATATTCCTTCGCCGTTGGGAGGCGCTTGATCTTATGTTCCTCGAATGTCACTTCGCCCGTCGCCTTGTTCGTGATCTTGCGGTTGCAGAAAGCGGGGATGAAATCCTCTGGACGGCGCGCGTTCACCGAGAATGAGGCCTGCGCAACGATGCCACCGTCAATCAAGGACTTGAAGTCGATGACGCGCTTGGCGACAAAATCGGTGAGTCGCGCCATATTGCGGATGCGAAAGACGCGCAAATTCTTCTTTGTCGCAAAAACATCCATCACGCCGGGTGCAAAGTCTGGCGCAACGACGACCTCGGCATAATTCTCAACGATGAGTTTCGCCGTCTCCAGATCGCATGTGCGGTTCAGCGCAATCGCGCCGCCGAACGCTGCGAGACGGTCAGCCTTGTTCGCGCGATAGTACGCCTCGGCGAGCGTGGAGCCGAGCGCAACGCCACACGGGTTGTTGTGCTTGACGATGGCGGCGCAAGGCTTCTCTGTCAAATAGCGGAGAATGTTAAGCGCGTTGTCGGTGTCGGTGATATTCGTTTTGCCTGGGTGCTTGCCACTCTGCAGAAGCTCGGGGACGGACGCGAGATACTGCCCTGCCTGAAGAAGCTCAACGTCACCGAGGACGAGGTTGCCATTGACGAGGCGATAGAGCGCGGCCTCCTGACCCGGGTTCTCGCCGTAGCGGAGCCCCTTTTCCTCGCCACCAATGTTCCACGTCACCTTCTCGTAATGAAGCGTCTGACGGTCGGTGCCATTGATGAACGAAATCTCCATCGCCGGCGCAAAGTGGTCGGCCTCAATTGTCTTGTACGCTGCTTTCAGATCTTTCATCGATTTTTCTTTCATTGTCTGATACGGAGGAAGAAGACGGTGGCGGCGGGGTCGGCTGGCGCGAAGGTAACCTTGACTTTGCCGTCCTGTGGCGCGAAGGTTTGTTTCACGACATGAGAAGACGCAAACGCCGCGTCCGAAAGTGTTGTCGCGCCCTCAACGGTGAAGAGGCTTGACAAATGGGCAGCCATCGCATTCGCGCCAACCGTCGCACCCGCGAGCGAAAATGTCATTGACCATGACATCCCCTCGCCGTCATCGCGTTCAAGCGAGGCAATCGCAAGGTCGCCAGCCTTCGGCGCGAGTTTTATCGCCTCGTCATAGCCCAAATCAAGCGCATAGGCGAGATAGGCATTCGGCGCGTTCGTGATCGCCGCGCGGCACGTCTTGTTCGCACCCGCGACACGATTGACCCACGTGCGGTAGGCGTTATAGGCCGCCATTGTCTTCACATTCTCGGCGAGGCGCGCATCGGCCGAACCTTGAAGCACCACCGTGATGTCGCTCTCCGATGTCACTTCGGGAACGGGGTCGTCATCAATCGGCCAAATAATTGACACGCGTGATGCGCCCTGAACCACATTCGTTGACTTCGGCTCTTCGGCAGGAAGCATCAGACGAAAGCCGTATGTTGCCTTATTCTCTGAACTTTTCGCACCTGTCCGATACGATGAAGTTGGATCAATATTTGCACTATACAAGTTCTTCAGATAGTCACCGCCACGCAAGACACGTTTTTTTGCAGACACCGACCCATCGGCTCCATATGAAGATGTCTCATACCAGTCACGGCACCATTCGGCCACGTTACCATGCATATCATAAAGGTCCCAATCGTTTGAGAGTCTCGTACCGACCTCATGGACCGTGTTTCCAGCGTTGTCATAATACCACATATACGCGCCGTCCGCGCTGTCGCCATAGCTGTAGACGGTCGTCGTCCCCGCACGGCAGGCATATTCCCACTGCGCCTCCGTTGGAAGATCAAATAGAAGATTGCCTGTCGCGTGGCGAAGTTTTCCAAGAAACGAGTTCTCGTCAACCGCATTTGACTCGGGCCACTTCGCGCCCTCCGTCGCGCCGCGAATGGCATCATAAGAGATGGCGTTCTTTGCACGCGACTCATAGTCTGCGGTAACACTATCACCCGTGACGTATCCCCATTGCTTCTGTGTCACCTCAAAAACGCCCATGTAAAACGGAGTCGTAATTGTGACGGTCTGCGACGTATCGGTCTGATCCTCGCCCATAATGAATGAGCCGGCCTTTATGCGCTTGAGGACCAGTTTCTGCGTCTTATAAATCTCGCTCGTCACCTCACCTTCGAGCGAGGAACAATAAACGACATTGCTCGTTGTCAAATCAACGACGCAATAGTCATTTGCCTCACCAACCTTCTCGTAACCAACAAGAATCTCGGCATTGGTAAGCGCGGTGCGAGACAAGCTATCCGCCGCCATGTCCCAGATAACACGATACGAGCCGTTTGTCGTGCCGACATCGCCCGAGAGTGTGGTCGCCACATTCGTGACACCCCCTTCCACAAGGCGCACATAACGCACCGCATCTACGTCAACCGTGCAGTTCGTGAGTGTATAATCAATAACGAGTTGCCCCGCCTCGCCATGTGTCACAGATGTGATTGTAAGACCATCTTGTATGATAGGCTCTGGCTCGGGTTCTGGTTCAGGCTCTGGCTCTGGCTCGGGCTCAGGCTCTGGCTCTGGCTCGGGCTCGGGCTCGGGCTCAGGCTCAGGATCTGGATCAGGAGCAGGATCAGGCGTTGAGGTGGGCGTCCATGTGCAGTCACTTATCCACGCGCAGTCTGATCCAGACTTCTCATCATCGTCTTTCACATACGTCCATGAAATGGTATGACTTCCTGCATTCGTAATTACGAGTATCTGCTTTGTCCACGCCGTCTCACCATCAGCACAGACAAAAGTGTTACCATCCAAGGTAACAGCCAAATGATCATACCCATACTCATGAGAAGGATCTCTCTCGCAACTCGTTTTTAAGTGAAATGTCAATGTGCCCACGCCTGAGAAAGCAGCCTTGAGCGTTGAAGTGCCACCATTTCCAATCTGTCCGCTCTTTATGGCGACGCCATTTAAAGTTGACGCGTCCTCAACAATCGTCCAGCCATGCGTTTCATCTGTCGCAATTTCAACAGCGTTCGTGAGCCCTAAGGCCTCTGCAAGAGTCAAGACCTTCTTTGTAACAACGGCGCTTACAGACTCACTCACCATCTCTTCATACGCCGCAAAGGCTCGAATCGTTGTTGTATCAGAAATCTCAAACGGGCCCGTATACAAATAAGCATCCGTCTGCTTTGGATATTTTCCACCCGTGCGATAGTAGATCTTTGCGCCCTCGTACGCGCACGTGATTGTCACCGTGCACGATTGTCCGCGAAACGTTGAGCCGTCAGCGGGCGTAATGACAGGCGCGGGAACGGAATCTAACTCAACAACGCGATAATTCGCTGAAACGTAATCCGCGCCAACTTGATGAACGAGCGTCACATCACCTTTCTCGTTCGGTCGCCAGCCGTATGTCGCCGACTCGCCCGCACGGCCTTCACACAGCACCGCGCCGTTCGTCAGAACAACAGCCGAGACGCCGTTTGTCGCGGCATACGAAAGCGTGAGGCTCTTATGGATGTCACTCCCATTTGCAAGCGATGTCACGACCGTTGAGACGGACTTCTCAAATGACGCAGGCACGGGCAGCGCAAGACGAAAGCCGTGAATATTTGACCCCGCAGTCGGCGAGGCGCTTGACCGATCATACGCGCGACACGAGGTGTCACCAACATACCAACTGCCGCCGCGCACCACGCGAGCCGATCCCGTGCTCGGTCCTGTCGGATCTACGGCCGCCTCGCTTGAGAGCTTCTCCTGTTTCCAGTCAAGGCACCACTCGTCAACGTTGCCATGCATATCATAAAAGCCCCACGCATTCGTCTCACGCTGCCCAACGTTCCATGTCTGCGACTGGCTGTTCGCCTTGTACCACATATACGCGCCATTCGCCGTATCACCATAACTATACGCCGTTGTCGTCCTCGCGCGGCACGTATACTCCCACTGCGCTTCGGTCGGCAGATCAAAATCGAGTTTCGCGCGTGCGCGCAAGAGTCCGAGAAAGCTCGTTGAATCAACCGATGTTGACGGGGGATAGTTTGAGCCCGTCTGGGCACCACGAATGTCTGAATACTTGACGCCTTCGACGGGACGGAGGCCATCGGTGCTTTCGAATTTCGATGGATTCTTTCCCGTGACAAGTTCCCACTGCTTCTGTGTCACTTCAAAAAGCCCCATATAGAACGGCTTCGTGAGCGTGACGGTATGCGCGGGGTTATACGAATAGTTGGCCGCACCCATCGTGAATGTGCCAGGATCAACGCGCCTTAAGACGAGTTTCTTCGTCTTGAATTCATCTGTGTTAAAGTCGCTTGCTTTCTTCTCGTCACCATAGTAAGTGACGGTATAGACGTCCGTCGTCGTTCCGCCCGAAAGGTCAATGACGCAGTAGCGTGGCGGATTCTTGTAGCGAACGGTGACCGTACAGGGCGCGTTCGTACACGTGCGACCATCCGCCGCGAAATTCCAGTAAAGCCTCTTTGAGCCGTTCGTGCAAGTCGTCTCGCCGACGAGATTTGTCGCCACAACAGCCATCGCCGCGTCCGTCTCAACAAGCCCCGTTGCGACGACCTCCATCTCGCGCACCCAATCAATCGCCGTCGCATTCTGAATCGTCATGTCGAGCGCGAGCCCCCACGGCGAAATGTTCGTCGCCTTGAGAGAGGTCATCGCAGGTGTGGCGGCGAGAAGACCGCCCACCGCCATTACACAGGCAAGGGAGAGAAGATGTCGTTTCATATCGCGTTAGAATCCATTGAGCTCGACCGTCAGAAGCGTCGCCTCGCCGTCGAGACGAAGAAGATTGTCGCAGGCGGGCACGAGCAATGCCTCGCCAACAGAAGCCGCCACACCATTGATCATCGCCGCGCCTTCGAGAACGAGAATCATCACGAAGGAATCAAGGTGTCGGTCGACCGTCTGCCGTCCCTTCACGAAGAGACGATTGACGGTGAAGTGCGTCATGCGGAGAAGCTCAACGTCGTCTTTCGCGCGGTCGTAATCAATGCGCGCGCCTTGATGATCAAAGTCAATGGCCTCACACGCCTCCTCAACATGAAGTGTTCGGCAAAGCCCATCCTTGTCAGGTCGATCGTAGTCGTAAACGCGATAAGTAATGTCGCTCGCCTCTTGGATCTCGGCGAGGCGAATGCCGCCGCCAATCGCATGAATCGTCCCCGCGGGCAGCGAAAAAACATCGCCCTTCTTCACCTCATACGTTCCAAGAACATCCATGAGGCGCGAGATATCGCCTCGCAAAAGAGCCGTGCCGTCCGCGCGCGTGATGGCTCGGTTAAAGCCGAGGCGCAACGTCGCGCCGACATCCGAGTCAAGAAGATACCACATCTCGTCCTTACCGAGCGCGTGGTGAAGTCGCCACGCCATCTCGTCGTTCGGGTGAACTTGAACCGACAAGGTCGCGCGCGCGTCAAGGAACTTCGCAAGAAGCGGAAAGGCGTCGCCGTAGTGCGCGTAAGCGGCCTCGCCGACAAGCGCGCCCTTCATCTCGTGAATGAGGTCCGGCAGACGCATGCCGTCTCTCGTTTCACTCTCCTCACCGGGAAGCCCTGAGAGAACCCAGTGCTCAATGCCCCAAACCTTCGGCTTCTCAATCGTCTTGAACAAGATGGGCTTCATGCGTCCTCCGATCCGTTAATCTCAATAACCGCGCCACCCCTCTGCCGCGAACGCTCAGCGGCAAAGCAGATAAGATGACTCTGCAACGCCTCCGCCGTCGTCTCGCGAATCTCGTCGGGGTCATTACGCCTTAAGATGCGAATCATCTCTGAGACAAGGTTAAAGTCACCGCCGCCGTGGCGCGACTTGTTGGGGATGCGAAAGTTGACGGGCACGCCCGTCTCAACGGGGTTTCCATCAAAGCGGCAAATGTCAAGATTCTCGCCATCGCCGACAATCTCGCCGCGCGTCAGGGCGATGCGCGTCGTGCGGATGTTCTTCGCCGTAAAGCCCGTCATCACGTGGCTCACCGTCGCACCACCCTCAAACTCCATCGTCACGGTCTGATGGTCGGGCACGTCGTTATCTGACTGATAGACGCACTTGCCGTACTCCGTCTCTTCAATGAGTTTCTCCATCGCCTCGTCCGAGTGGTCGGCGAAAAGATATTTAAGCTCATCGTGCTTCACGTACATGTTGCGTGCACTCCAAACGCAACGACTCTCAATAGACGGTGGGCAGTCCACGCAACGCGACGCCGCGCCCTTGGGCATCATTTCCTTGCGGAAGAGTTTGATTGAGCCAAAGGACGAGACTTTCTTGCACTTCCGACCACCGAGCCACCAAACGAAGAGGTCAAAGTCGTGCGAGCACTTCGCGAGGATAATCGGTGAACTCTTTTTCGAGTTCGCCCAATTGCCACGCACGTAGGAATGCGCGACCTTCCAGAAGCCCGCTGACTCTTGGTGCGCAATGGAGACGACCTCGCCCAGTTCGCCCGAATCAATGAGCGCCTTGATGTGCGCGTAGTAGGCTGTGTAGCGGAGGACGTGCCCGATAATGACGAGGCGTTTATTCTTTAGCGCGCAGTCAATCACCTCGCGGCACGCTTGTTCCGTCGGCGAAATGGGCTTTTCAAGAAGGATATGGTAGCCAAGTTCAAGCGCCATGATGGCCGCATCATGATGAAGTTCGTCCAAGAGCGTCACCATGACGACATCGGCCTCGGGTCTGTCGGCGAGGCATTCACGCCAGTCCTTCCAATACTTCTTCGCGGGAATGACTTGAGCCTGCACAGGATCCGCAACGCCCACAATCTCGAGTTGATCGGGGTGGACGCGCGCGTATTCCGCGTACGCGCGGCCGCGATAGCCCGCGCCCAAAATGATTGCTCGTGTCTTTCCCATGGCGAGAGACCCTTCTCTTATCGAACGAGTGCGTCAATGGCGAGGATAATTTCGGCGACACGTTGCGCCCCACCTTCGCGCTCGATGACGTAGTTGCCCTTATAGCCAAGCGCCTCCAATTCCGCGATGAACGCCTTGCCGCCGACCTGACCCTGGCCCCACGGCATCTCGCGCCCCCACGTTCCCGGAACCGTCGTCTTCACCGCGTCCTTGACGTGCACCTGACGAATCCACGGCAAGAGCGTCTTCACCGCCTTCATCGGCTCACCCTTGGCGTAGAGAATCATGTTTGCGGGGTCAAAGTTAATGCCAACACCTGGAACGGCGGCCATAAATTTGGCGAGATCCTCCGCCGTCTCTTGACCCGACTCCAGAATCAGCGTGACGCCGTATTTCGCGCACTCGTCGCGCATCCACGTCACGCGCGCAACGAGCTTCTTGAACGCGACGGGGTCTGACTCATCAATGAAGCCCGCATGCGTTGAGAGATACTTGCCGCCGAGCGTCTGCGTCAGCTTCGCACCTGCCGTCACAATCTTCTTATTTTTCTCCCACGTTGCGTCGGGGACGATACCCCCCGTCTTGCGAATCGACTCTAATGTCGAGTAGTTTTCGCCCACCATGCCGATCATCGTTGACATCAACACCCAATCGCCCGAGGCGATTTTCGCTTTCACGAAGGCGAGAGCCTTGTCGTCCTCTGCCGCGCCGTGGCGGCTGTCGGGCGCGATGAACGGCCCGAGCGCGAGATGAATGCCCTTCACCTGAGCGGCTCTCATCCCGTTGGCGACGCCCTCCATCGGCATGTGCCAACTCCAGCTGCAAACGCCAACGCGCGCGCGATCAACGACACCCGTGACGGCGGGCGCGCTGTTTTCGCAAGACTGCGCGACTGATGCGCACGGGAGAGCGTCCGCGCCGACGAGCGTCGCACCGAGGAGGAGGGTTGAGGAGAGGAGAATGATGCGTTTCATAGAGTTATGTGCCTTTCTTGTCTTTCGTTTAAATCCGTCGTGTCATCCGCGCCATCCACGACGCGAACCTTTTCAAAAAACATTTTTCGCAGGATAGGAAGTCGCCTCTCCTGACGCTCAAGCGACCAGAGGAGGAATCGCCACTTCTTCTCAAAGCCGTAATGCGCGGGGACGGGTGGCGCAAACGCCTCAAACTTGTCGCGCATGACGGAGACTTGCCACGCGAGCGCATGCGTGCGATACTCAAAGCCGTTCATGAAGTGCTCGGCAAGATCCTTCATCGGAAGCGAATGGCGGTTCCGATAAATCTTGAGCGCGTGCGCAAAGTGCGTCAGGTAGAACGCGCCGAGCGCGTGGAGATTCTCATCGGTGAAGTCAAGGTTCGGCCAACCGAAGCTTCCGCGAATTGAGCATGTCGCAACGCGCTTCGGAATAACCATCTCACGCATCAAATCATACTCGAACTCGTAGATTTCTTTGCCGACACCGTAGAGGGGCGACGCCGTCTGGGGGTCGTATTTCTTCATCGCCATGTTCTGCGCGGCGGCGTCACCCATCAAAACGGCCAGAGAAAGAACAACCTCACTCTCCTCGCCCGCGAGGCCGTCCGCGCGGCGGAAATACGCCTCGGGCACAGAGTCCATCGGCTCGCCCTCGCAACGCGCGCGAATGTAGAAGTCGGCAACCGCGCCTGTCTGCGCCCGACGACGGAGAAGGCGGTAATAAAGACTCATGCCGATGCCGAGCGAACGAAGCGCGCCGATGCGCGCCATCATGTAGTCGCCATAGCCGCGCCGCTTGGATGAAAGTCCCTTCTCAACGAGGCTCGCAACGAGCGGGCGATAGTTTGTCTTGTAAACGACTTCGCGTGTGCGCCCCTTCCCAACACACGTAGCCTCGTCCTCGCGCAACTCGTAGACGTTCGCGTATTCAACGACCTCACCCTTCGAGAGCATACCACGCAGATTTGAGAGCAGAATTTCCGTGCGGTTGTCCGCGCCCGGGTGAAGCGTGAAGCGGCCGTCGGACGAGAACGCCGCGCCTGGGAGTGCCGTGCGGCGGTCATCAAAGGCGGGCGTTGAGCCTTCACCCACGACCGAGTAGACCTCGCCCGTCACATACATATAAAGCGTCTCAACGCAAACTTTGCTCGCCTCATCGGCAAATTCCGCGCGCGACAGGAGCGAACGGTAAATCTCGATAATCGCCTGCATGCGCTCAATCGCGCCAAGTTGTCCAATCGCGCCCGTCTTCAACTCAGCGTCGAGCGCCTCGAGCGCAGGGACGAGCGAGGTAACAGCTGAGCCGCGCTTCACGCCGAAGAATTCAATCTCGTGGTGACCGCGGTACTTCGGCTGACGGACGAACGAGACCGTCTCGCCCTCATAGATGCCGACGAGTTCTTCGAGCGCGCGCCTGAACGCATCCAGATCCGTCTCGGCGAGGTGCGCGAAGCGAACGAACTCGGAGAACGTGAGCAGATGGACACCGCGCGCCGAATGGCAGTAAGAAATCTTGGAGGCGATGCGCTTGCGCGAGGCCGCGAGCGCGGCGCGCATCTCGCCCTCGGTCCACGCGAGCGGCTTGACGCGCCACTCTTCACCACGCGCGCGATACCAGTCGAGCGTGGCCTCGTTGCGGTCACCCATGACAACATCGGCGAGCGAAAGGCCGACGGTCTTCAAGAGCCAATCATCGTGGCGCACGAGGTCGGCCGTCGTAATTTCGCGCTGTGATGTCTCAATCGTGTCATTGACGACATTTGAGCAGAGAACCGCGTGCATGAGGACATCGCCGCGCCGCTCACCTGGCAACGTTGAAAGATGCCAAAGCCGCCCATCCAAAAGCGGCAGGGCCGCGACCGCATGATTGCCCGTCGTCAGCGTGAAGACGCGCCCCTTCGCGCGCGCCTTGAGGGCGCGCTTCTCAACAATTAGGACGCTCGGCCGCTCGCCGAGGTGGGCGGTGATGCCGCGCTCAAAAACAAAAGTATCAAACCCAACGTCGTAGGCCTCAAACGTCCGCTCGCGCCCCATCGCCTTCGTCACGACTTCGCCCGCGCGGCGCGTGCCGTCCGAGCGAATGTGTGCGATGAGCGAGCGGATATGCGACATCTCACACGTCCTCTTCGTCGTGGTGGTCGTGTGTGTGAGCGTGGCAGAGCAGACCGAGCAGATCTTCCGCGAGCGCACCCGTTGCGTCGAGGTTCGCGAGGTCAGCCGCTGCGAGCAGATTCTCAAGAGCGGGGAGAACGAACTTCTTAAATGAATGCTGCCCAACGGAGGCGAGACGACCGTACGCGCCCAAGCATTGAACGAGGCGCTGGACTGCGGCGAATGGGAGAACCTCTTCGATCTCGGGGCGTTTTGACTCCGTCGCGTAGAGGCGAACCACGGCCGCGCGCGTCTTTTCAGGAAGCGTCACGTAGGGGTCATAAACGAGCGAGGCCAAATCGTAGGCGGCAGGTCCGAGGCGCATGCCCTGAAAATCAATGAACGCGAAATCGTCGCCCTTCCAGAGAATGTTCGTTGACTGAAGGTCGCGGTGAACGAGCGCAACAGGCTCTGCGAGGAGCCGCTCGGCGACACCTTCAAGTTCCTTCTCAACGGCGGGCGGCATCGCGCGCGCGAAGAGTCCGCCGAGAGCATATCGCCGAAAGAGGTCGCGTTCCCACGCATAGAGCGCGCGATCAAAGCCGGGCTCAAGGTTCTTCGGAAGATCCTTGTCTTGCCCGAGCGCATGGAACTTGACGAGCGTAGGGACGACGCGCACGTAGTCCTTCAGCCCCATCTTCTTCTCCGCCCCAACATGCTCTAAAACGAGCGTCTTGGCCGCCACGTCTTCGTAAACGACTTCGGGGACGCGGATGCCCTTCGTCTTCAAGTAGCGCGCATGACCCGCGTATTTGGCGTTCTCGGGACGGTTCGCATCGTCAAAGAGAATCGCAACGCCCTTCTCGCACGAGAAGAAGACGCGCTCGCTGCCACGCGCCGAGAGAAAGGTGAAGTCTTTCTCGCCAATCGCCTTAAGCGGCGGAATTTCAGCAAAGGCATTCTCGTCGCCGTCGCGATTAAGCTCAATATATTTCTCAACCGTCCCCGCGTCCTCCCAGAGGAGATCGGGCACAAAAAGGCTCTTCATGAAAAAGCCCGCCATCATCGCCTTCTCGTAGGCCTCAATAATAGATGACGCGCCGCTCGGGCTGATAAAGTCAAGAACGCGCGGTTTTAAGGCGGCAACACCACAGTAGGTGAACGTGCTGTCCACGCCCGCGTCATCGCTCTTCCAGTTCGTGACAAACGACGACTCAGGCTCGACCTCAATCGTGCGCGGGCCCTGCTCGGTCGTGAGGCACACCCCTAGAACATCATCGCGTGCGGCGATTGCATCAAAGGCCGCGTTCATGTCGGGAAGATCGTCAATAACGATGTCAGCGTTCACGAGGTAGAACGAATCTTGCCCCACCCAATCACGCAAAGGGTTGAGCGCGCCGCCCGAACCGAGAATCTCGTTCTCTTCGCTCACGCGCACGCCCCTCGCCTCACCCCAGGCGCGAATCTGAGGCGCGAGGTAGTGGGCATTCACGACGACATCCTCCACACCGCGCGCGCGAAGAAGCGTGAGCATGCGGTCAATCATCGGCTCGCCCCAAATCGGCAAAAGCGGCTTCGGCGTTGCGCACGTGAGCGGACGCAGACGCGTACCGTATCCAGCGGCCAAGATCAACGCTTTCTTAATCATCGCACGTTCCCCATCTTCCCCTTTTTATCGTCTTATCGGTAGCCGCCGTGCATCCGCTGCGTGTGGACCTTCGGCTCTTCAAGAAGAAGCGAATACCATTGATCGCCGAGACCCGAGTTTGAGAAGTGACCAACGCGATTATTCATGAGAACCTCGTGGTTGCGCTTGAGTGTCGCATCGTCGCTCTTCTTGAGAGCCTCGGTCAGCGTCTTAAATGCATCGTCCGCGCAATCACGCTTCACCTCAATCCAGCTCATCGTCGCCGCAAGCAGGACATTGCCGTTATACTTGACGCGGCGGACGGCCTTCTCGTAGATCTTCTTGATCGCCTTCGTGTCGGCGTTTGTCATGTAGAGGCGCGCCATCTTCATTGAGACCATCGTCGGGTCAAGAAAGAGTGCTTTCGGCATCAGGCGATCAACGGCGGAAAAATCCTTCATCATCCAATTGAGTTGGAATTGCGCGGTCGCAATTTGCTTATCCATCATCGGGACGAAGAGGCGATACTTGCGCAGTTTCTCCGTCTCGGCGAGTGCCTCCTGAACGAATGTGCGTGTATCGGCGAGAAGCTCCTTCTGCGCGGCCTGAATAGACCCTGGCGGGCGGAATTGCCAGCGGTGCATCTTCTCTTGGAGGCGCTTCTGCCCTGCGACGAGAATGCGCTGGACGCTCTCCATGTCGGCCTTGACGCGCCGCTGAACGAGGTAGGCAACAACACCCTGAATGACACCAAAGGCGAGGACGCCATCAAAGATGCTCCACCCGAGACCAAAGTCGGCGCAAAAGTACGCCGCACAACCAATTCCGCTCGCCACGGAAAGTGCTAAGACAACTGTAATCATAATTGTCTTTTATTATACCATAATTGCCGTGAAAACGACGCGCACGATGGGGCACGACGGGGCACGTCTTGTTCGCGGCTCGCATTTACAGGTGAGACGCCTCCGTCCACGGTGAAAATAAACAATCTTCCACTATTTGCAAATAGTGGAAGATTGTTTACCAACGCAAACTTAGCAAAACTGCCTCTTTACGGCATCTCAACGGTGACGCGGAAGAAGCGGTAGGCGGATCGTCGCCCGCGCCGACTTCGCTCCACGCCGCGTCGTCAAGATTCGCCTTGCCCCAGACGCGGTAGGTGCGCGCGCCTTCGCGAACGCCTTCGCCGTTGAGCGCGGGCGACCACGTCACGACAGGTGCGCAGTCCTTC
>CAVHJW010000029.1:0-15609 GCA_963636335.1 bacterium | reverse complement strand
TTTTGCAATTGTCGCAATACGCAACAAGGATAGGTTTTTCCTACCAGTCGATGGGCGCAAGATTGTGCGCGGCTAAATAGTCGTTCGCCGCGCGGAAGTGGCCGCAGCCAAAGAAGCCGCGATACGCCGAGAGCGGCGAGGGGTGCGCGCTCTTGAGAACGAGATTTCGCGACGAATCAACAAACGCGGCCTTTCGTTGCGCCGACGCGCCCCAAAGAAGGTAGACGAGATGCTCACGTTTGGCCGCGAGGGCCTGAATGGCCGCGTCGGTGAAATCTTCCCACCCCTTCTTCTGATGCGAGAGCGCTGTACCGTGCCCACCTGCGACGGTCAGCGTCGCGTTGAGAAGGAGAACGCCCGCCTCCGCCCAGCGCGTCAGATCACCCGAGCGCCCCACGAAAGATTTTTCAGGAAACTCAGCTTGAAGTTCCTTGAAAACATTGGCGAGCGAAGGCGGCAGTCGCACACCGTCACGCACCGAAAACGCAAGCCCATGCGCCTCGTCGGGGTTGTGGTAGGGATCTTGCCCCAGGATGACGACTTTCACCTTGTCAAACGGCGTTCGGTTGAATGCCTCGAAAATGAGATTACGCGGTGGATAGACAACGCCCGCGCGGTAGGCCGCCTCAACAAACGACTCAAGGCGCGCGAACGACGCAGCGGCGAACGCCCCTTCGAGCGCCGTGCGCCAACCCGCGTCCAGAAGAAGATTGCGCATCAGCGGTCGTAAGGCGGTGGCGACACGCGCGCGTTGAAGTCATCCTGCGTCCACGCGCGGAAGTCCTCCTCAACGAGTGCCATCTGATATTCGCGCCAGCCTTCCTGCCAAATCATCCACGCGATGAGAATCGACATGAAACCAAAGCCACCGCCACCCAAGATGGCCGAAAGCCCGCGCAGGGCGAGGAGGATCGCAAAAACGCGACCGACCCACATCGCAATCAGCGTTGCCTTTGCGCGCGTCGTAAAAAGGCGCATCACCGAGCGAAAGACGCGTCCACCGTCCATGGGAAACCCGGGCAGCAAGTTGAACGCACCGAGCATCACATTCATCCAACAGGCATAATCCAAGATGCAAAAGAGAAAACGACTGCGCACGGGGATCTTGAAAAAGTCAAGCAGAAGGATGACGCCCGCAATCGCAAAACTCATGAGCGGACCTGCAAGCGCGACAAGGAACTCCTGCCAGGCCTTGCGCGGCAAGGCAATCATTGACGCACAGCCGCCCAAGAGCGAGAGCGTAATATCCTTCGTGCGATAGCCAAAGGCACGCGCCATGAGCGCATGCGCAAGCTCGTGCAACGTGACAGAGATGGCCAGCACAAGCGCGAACGCGAGCCCGAAGCTGAACGAGCCCACGTTGATGACGAACAAAATCAGAAGGAGAATAAACGACATATTGACATAAACAGGTATGTCAAAGAGGTCGCAGACGCGGAAGCGGTTCTGAAAGAGAATCATGAAGCCTTGAGTGTTCCGAAAGGACTGAGGGTTGTGCCAGGCGCAACGTCTTTAAGAACAGGCGTGCCGCACGCGACAATCGCGCCGTCACCGACCGTCATACCGGGCGCGGTGCAACTGTTCGTTCCCATAAAGACATCCGCACCAAGCGTTGTGTGCCCCGAAAGCGAAACACCCGGGGCGATATTCGCAAAGTCACCCACGACCGAGTCATGGCCGACGCCCGCACGTGCGTTGATAATCGCGAATTTACCAATTGACGTCCCCACCGAGACGACCGCCTCACACGCGACATAGGTGCCGTGGCGAAACTCCGTCGTGGGCGAGACTTGCGCCGAAGGGTCAATAAGCGCAGGAAAATCATGACCCCGTAGACGCGCGTAGAGCTTGCGGCGAATGGCATTATCACCAATCGCGATAAAGACGGACGCGCCCGGATGATCTTTTGAGGCCTTCTCGGGCGAACCCAGCATCGGATAGCCCTCAAAGTTGCCGGTTGCCTTTTTAGGGTCATCATCCGCAAAGCCAATGACGCGCCAAAGCGGTTGTTGCGCGGCCGCGTTGATGCGCTCAACCGTCCAGACAGCCTCGCGGCCGAACCCACCCGCGCCCACGATGAAAAGATCTTGCATACGCCTTGCCTTTCCTTTGGAAGACTCTCACTCTAAACTCAACGGACGACCGACTCGTAATGACCCGGCTGCCAAACGCGCACAACGCGCCCCGCGGCATCCACCTGATCCACATAGCGGCCTTCAACCCACACACTCTGAACACTCGTCGGCGTCGTGACAACCGTTGTTGTCGGCGTCACCACGACAGGCGTCGTCGTAACGACAGGGGTTGTTACAACTGTCGGCGTGACAACCTGCGTCGTCACAACCGTCTGCCGAGGCGGCGGCGGAACAGGCCGCGTCAATGTCGAGCCCACGAGACCGCCGATAAAGCCCGGCCAAAAATTGCGCCCACCCCGCCCCCACGCGCGATCATGGGAACGCGGGCGCTCAGGTGCCCGCTGTTGATGCGGCGCAGGACCGCGACCATTCGGACGTGGGCCGCCCTTCGGCGCGGGGCCACCGCCATTCGGACGAGCCAAACCGACACCACAGACGAGCGTGGCGACGAAAAATGCGACAAGGGCTTTCTTCATTTTGCCTATCTCCTTAACATTTCGCGAAGACCCCCTCCGCGTCTAAAATGATTATACCACATTTCACGCCCATGTGTAAGCCTGTTCGGGATGTTCCCGTACGAGCGTAGCGACAATTTCGTCATACGCCGCTTTCATGTCCGCATGCGTGTCAGGAAGGCGACGGACGATGGCGCGATAAAGCCCCCCCTTCTCAAGAATGCACGCGACAAAATAGACGCGATGACCGAGCGCGGCGGCGAAACGGAACGCGCCATCGCCTCGATCGCCCGCCATGACGAGGCAGTCGCCCGCATCGAGGACATCACCCGCCTCAAAAACCGTTCCCATGTGAAACGACGAAATCGGGTGGATGACGACGCGCGCGCGCGCGGCGTGGCGGAGGTAGAAGCGGTTAAAGACGCTCGTTCGCGCGACATCCATCCACGCGTGAAAGACGCGCGAACACGCGCCAAGCGCGGTCAGCACCTCAATTGTCCCCACGTGCGACGAGAGAACAAAGATGCCCGCACCGCGCTGGACATCGTCAAGAAAGGCGGCGGCGTCGGGCGAGGCGGGGTCGATCGCCACCTTCGGCAAATCCTTCCCGTTCGCCATCACGACAAGTTTATCGGCGAGCGAGCGCGTGAAGAGGACGACCTTGCGAAGAGAGGGCGAGGCGCGGCGAATAGACGGAGAAAAGAGCCAAAGAGAAGCACCCGTGAGTGCCGAAAGAATGTGAAGAACGCGAAGACCCGCTATGCGGTAGAAGAGAAAGAGAATTTCAAGCCCCAACGGCGACGCGCCCTTCTCAACGCTCTCGTGCCGCGCGTTAGATGGCGGGGGCGCAAAGAGCCACGCGGCGGCGAAGGCAATCGGAAGGCCAACCCCGAGGACGAAACCAAAGGAGGCGACAACAGGGAATGAGACGAACGCGAGCGCACCGAAGCCCGCCAGACTCGTCAGAAGCGCGCTCCACGCCGAACGCCACGACGTGCGTTCACCCGACTGCAGGAAGACGGCGTAATCAACACCCATGCCCAGAAGGAGGAAAAACGCGAGTAGATGGAAGAGATTGACACTCTCGCCGCGCCAACCGAGAAGCCCGGCGACCGAAAGGCACGCGATGAGCGAGGGCAGGAAGAGCCGCACCGCGCGCGCACGACAGAGAACAAGGAGCGCGAGAAAGAGCGCGAGAATGGCGAAGACAAGGCTTTTCAGCGCGGCGGCCGTCCAGTCGCCGAAGATCTGCGCGAGGAGTTCCTGAGGGCGAAGCGGCGTCGCCGTTGGCTCGGGCGGAAGCGCGAGTGCGGGAAGTGAGAGCGCCTTCGCCAGCGCGGGACCTTGCTCGTCATAGAGCCGCTTCACATTCGCAGAAGTGGCACGGCGCGCCGCATCAGACGGAACGCGCGTGACATCAAACGAGCCAAATGATGCGCGGAGACGTTCAGCCGCGGCGAGCGTGACGGAGGGGCGATAGAGTGCGGTCATCTCCGTCCGAACAGATGTCTTGAATATCCCCGCCATACACGCAACGAAGAGAATGGCGAGGAGAACGCGAACGCTTTTCGTCGTGCGCGACGAGAGCGTGGGAAGGCTCACACACGGCGTTTGGACGGCCGTGCGCGGATAGGTTGAAAGAACATAGGCGAGCGCCGCGAAGAGCCCAACACCGAGAAAAATCGCCGACTGCGCAAGGAGAGGAACAGCCGAGAGCATCAGCGGAACGAGGCTCATTTCCGTCGTGAGGAACGAAATGACGAGACTCTTGATTGGCTTATCGGTGGCGGGCGCAAGAAGGAAGTGAAACGAATAGTCAATGACAAGACCCAAGACCGTCGTGCCCATGACGAACGTCATCACGTGCAAGTCGCGGAAAAGGAGAACGAGTGCGAGCGCGCCCGAAAGCGCGGCGACGGCGAGCGAGAGAAGAAGCAGCGGAATCCACCGCCACGAGCGGAAGACGACGAGCGCAAGAAGCGCGATAAACGTGAGGGAAAAAAATGTGAGAACATTGATCTCTGTACGGCTTCGCGCCGCCGACTCAGCCGTGTGAACCGCCGCGCCCGCGAAGACGACCTCCACGCCCTCTTCCGCCGCCCGCTCGCGCTCGCGCCGAAGATCCTCACAAAAGGCAATCGTCTTGTCGAGGTTCTCGGCAACATCCTTTTCAAGACGGCGCGTTGAAAGAACAGACGTGACACCATTCGTCGTTCGCGATAGAAGCCCATCGGGGCGCGTCTTAACGTCTGCGGGGCGTGCGCCGAGCGAGAGGAGAAACGAGTCCGTCAAAAAGAACGGATCGTCCGCAACGCCGAGAACAGGCGGAACGGGCGAGGAGAAAAGCCGCCTCATCGCGCGCTTCGCAATCGTCGCGCGCCCCGCCGGCGTTTCGAGAAGTCGCGCCATTTCACGCGAGACGAGGCCGCCGCGCGCGGCGCGGATGAACGCGAGCGCATCGGGCGAGACAGAGGATGCGGCGGGTGACGTGCCAAGGCGCGCGGCCACACGCGCGGCCTTCTCCGCATCGCATGAAGAGGCGATTATCGAGACCTGCGTCGCGGCATCTTCGCGCAGGAAGCGTGGAATCTTCTGCCCCGCCTCGCCCATGAGATCAACGAGGGCGGCCGAGACACGCGGTGCACGAATGACGAGGGCGGCGACGAGAGACGCTGTCAGGAAGACGGGTATGGCGAGCGCAAGAAAAAACCGCCTATTTCGCATGAGGCCGTTCCTTGAAAGAAATCAGGCTCTCGCCACCGTCGGCCGTCTTAAGATGCACGCGCTCAATGCGCGTCCGCCCTTCTATCTCGACAGCGACGAAAAGGTGTCGAAGCGCGGCCACGGCGGGCGTGAGTTCAAGGCGCCACGCACCCTCGGCCGTCTCGGTGAGAGTCTTTGAAAAAAGGCCGTTGAACGCGGCCGCGTCGCCGCGCACGAAGTCGTCGGTGCGCTTTCGAATCTCGGCGTAGTAGGGAAGTTCACCGAGGCTCTTGCGGCGCACGCCCTCATCGTCCGCAAAAACCATCTCGTTCGTTGTCATTGAGACGGACGAGGCGAAGGGAGATTCCACGCGCCAGACGATGCCGCTCAAGGCGACGCATGAGACGGAACCCGACGAGACGAGACGCCCCTTCGGGACGAACGTGCGCGTCATCGTCCACGTAGCCTCGCCCGCGAGCGAGGCCTGGATGGCCTCCAGACAACGCGATTCAAGAGACATTTCCGCACCCTGCGCGGCGAAAGCAAAAAGAAACGCGAAAAAGAGACTGATGCGATGTTTCATGGTTTCGTCCTTTCAACAAGGCCGCTCGCGCATGGCCCATGCTCGCCCGTAATCGAGAAAGAGAACACACCTTCGTCGGTGCGCGCGATCGAGAGCGTCACAGATCGGAAGGGTCGAACAACCTTCTGGAACTTGAGCCGACGGAATGTCGCCGCATCTGGCCAGTCTGGGAAGACCGCGCGCGCGAAGTGGCGCAGAAAATAGAGTTGCGCGACGCCCGGCAAAATGGGGAAGCCCGGGAAATGCCCCTTAAAGCACTCCATGTCTACGGGAAAAACAAGACACGCCGACAGCGCACGTGCGCTCGCCTGCCATGTGGTGACGAGCGGCTCACGACACCAGGCGCGGAGCACGGCCTGAACCGCCTCGCGCGTTGTCTTGCCTTGCTCATTCACAGGAAGCGCACGGACAACGCGAATGCGGCGCGGCATGGCGGTTGCCTCAACGCAAGACCGAAGCGAAGAACGCAGAATGACGGCGATGGCCGATGTCCCTTCTTGGCTCGCCTTTTTAAGCCCCGCCTCCGACAAGACGACGAGCGCGCCGAGGCGCCCCTCGTCAAGTGGCTCGACGCGCACGTGGCGGACAAGGTTGTTCGCGAGGAGCGCACGCTCCACGGCATCAAGCGAAACATACGCCTCAAGCACCTTGACGCGGCGGTCGGTGCGCCCTTTTAGGAGAAACGTTCGTTCGCTCGTCATGTGAACGAGATCATCCATCACGAGCGGAGAGAGCATTGCATAAGGCGAAGATACAACGAGTCGACCATCTTCACGCGCACATCCTTGAACAGAAGGAACGAGCGTCCACGCATCAGACTTTGACCGCATACGGAAAGCGACCGAGCCTGCCTCTGTTGAGCCATAGATTTCAAGTGGCGAGACACCCACGAGTGCAAAAACAGCCTTCGATGTCTCCTCGCGCAAAAGGCTTCCCGACGTGATGATCGCGCGGAACGCCCCCGCGAGCGAGGGGAAGTCGGGATGTGCGATGGCTTTTTCCAAGAATGACGGTGTCGTCACAAAAACAAGCGAACCTCGTGGCGCGGACAAAAGCGCCTCCACGGAGATAACAATTTCGGGGATGACACGCGCGCCCGCGAGGCGGGGCACTCGATCGCACCAAAGCGCCCCATACATATGCTCGGGACGGACAGACGCGAGGATGACCGATGTCGGATTTAAAATCTCGGGGAAGACGGCCACAAGATTTTTTGCATCCGCCTGAAGCATAGCCTCATCGCGAACAATCTTCTTGGGCTCCCCCGTCGTGCCCGACGAATGAAAGACAACCTCGTTCATCGCTTGACGCGCCTCCGATACAAAAACTCGCCTAAAAAGAGCGCACCCATGAGGAGATACGAAAGGCAACCGTTGTAAAGGATCCAAATCTCATACGGAGCAAAGAATGTTGCGCACGTGACAAGAAAATGAACCGTGAGAAACGCAACCCAAACGCGCGTCACATTTCGGCAATAGGCAACACCGGGCGCGTCAAGTCTCTCGCCCATGCGCCGTGCGAAAACCTCAACGAGCGGCGTGGTCCAGAGCGAACGGGCGAAGAGAACAAGGGCGAGCGCGACCATGAAGACGGGGTAAAGGCGAAAGCCGGCGTGCGCTCTTAAAAGATAAATCGCCCACACGACTCCAACGGCGAGAAAGAGCCGAACGGCCGTCTTCAGCCAGCACGCGCGCCGCATGCGTCGCCTCAACGCTTCGCCAAAAGCCGCGCGATGACATCGGCGACGTCATCGAGCGTGCGAATGGACTTAAAATCCTCCGCGACGACCTTGACGCCCGTCTCCTGCTGGATGCGCACGACGAGGTCAACGGCATCAATGGAGTCAAGGTCGAGGTCCTCAAAGAGGCGCGCCTCGGGGACGAGTTTTGCGCGGTCGCACTCAAAGTCCGTCGCGAGCGTGTCAACAATCTTGTCAAAAATCTCCTTCTTATCCATCTCTTTCAGTCCTCCAGCGTGATGCCCTTGTTGTCCGCGATGAATGTGGCAAGCGTGGCCACTGAGCGAAAGTGCTCGCGGTTCTCGGCGGCCTGTGCCTTGAACTTGACCTGATAGGCCCGGCGCAGAGCCGCGCCGATTTCCAGCGCGTCGATTGAGTCGAGGCCGACGCCCGCGTCACCGAAGAGTGGGGCATCGGACGGAATATCGGCGGCTGAAAGCCCATCCACCTCAACGGCGGAAAGGATCAACTCGCGGATTTCGTTTTCAAGTTCGCTTCGTTTCATATTGCAGTCTATTATACCACATGGCATGCGCCCCGAAGGCGACAGAAGGCGCGTGATGTTGCCACCTACGCCTTCGTAGACGCGTCGGACTCGTGGCGCGGGTGATGATCGTGATGGTGATGATGATCGTGATGGTGGCGCCAGTTCGAGAGAGCATTGTGCCCCTTCAGGACGGGAATCGTCAACTTATAATGAATGGCGAGCGCGCGAACGAGAAAGATGAGGGCGACGCACAACGTTGCACTAATGCGCGGCGAAGAATGAAAGGCGTCCAAAAGCACGTAGAGGACGCCGCCCGCGAAGCAGGCCATTGCGTAAATCTCCTTGCGAAAGATAAGCGGCACCTCGTTGAGCATAATGTCGCGCACGATGCCGCCGAAGACAGCCGTGATGACACCCATCATCACAGCGCACCACGGCGCGAAGCCATAGGACAGCGCCTTCTCAACACCGAAAACCGTGAAGAGCGAGATTGAGATCGTGTCAAAGATGAACCAGGTTACCTTCTCGGTGATGAAGCGTCGCCCGAAGAGCGAGATTGACACGAGCGCGAGGAACGTCGTCACGATGTAGCTTGGACCCGTCATCCAAAACGGCGGCAGATTCATCAACAGGTCGCGCAACGTGCCGCCACCCAGCGCCGTCACAAAGCCAATGACATACGCACCAAACCAATCGAAGCGCTTCGCCGAGGCGAGACGCACGCCCGAAATCGCGCCCGCGAACGTGCCGATGTATTCAAGCGACATCTGAAAGGGATCTCCGCCGAGGAGTCCCCCCAGTTGATCATACCAGGCTGCAAGACATTCTGTCATGGAGAAAAATTATACCACACTTTGCGCCTCAACGAGCAACGCGCCGAGATTCATGCCGTGCGAGGCCTTGAGAAGAACCGTGTCGTCCTTCTTGAGAAGGGACGGAAGCGCGGCGCGGAGGTCCTCCAGATTCTTGAAGGTGTGATGCGCGGCACATTGGGATGAAAGAGAGCCCACGCCGATAACACATGCGAGCGGGAGGCTTCGCGCATGATCAAAGACCTGCTGATGATAGGTGAGCGCCTCGTCACCGAGTTCAAACATATCCCCTAAAATGGCTACGCGGCGCGAGGGAGCGGGCATCTCGGCAAGCCGATCAAGCGCGGCGATCATTGAATTAGGATTCGCGTTGTAGGTATCGTCAATGAAATGGATGCCACCCTTCTCAACCTGCCGCCAACGTGCACCGGGAAGCGCAAAGTTTTGAAGTGCCGCTTGGGCCGCCGCCGCTGTCACGCCGAAGTGCGCCGCCACCGCGAACGCAAGCGCGACGTTTGATTCAAAGTGCGGCGGATACGCCCGATCCGTGTCAAGGAGGCACGCGGCCGATGACAGGTCGATGCCGCGCGCGCGAGACGAACGCGCTTGAAGCACGGACGCGAAGTCATCGTTCGCAGGGAAAACAGCGACATCTTTCGCGCGCGCGACGAGCGTCCCCTTCTCCTCGGCAATGCCCGCGCGCGTCTTGAAAAACTCAAGATGCGCCGTGCCAACACCTGTCACAACGCCGATATCGGGCTCGGCAATATCGCAGAGCGCGGCAATCTCACCGGGATGGTTAGAACCCATCTCAAGAACGAGGAAATCAAGATCATCGGGGGCATTCAAAATCGTGAGGGGAAGACCGATATGGTTATTAAAGTTTCCCTCGGTGCCGCTCGTTTGACCCGCACAGGCCAAGAAGGTTTTGAGAAGTTCCTTCGTCGTCGTCTTACCCGCCGAACCCGTCACGCCGACGACCGTTGTGCCGCGCGCGGCGAGGGCGCGACGCTTCTCGCGCGCCTCGGTTTGAAGTGCCGCCAGACCATCAATAATACGCGCGGCACCCCGCTCACGCGCCATTGGAATAAAGTCGTGCCCGTCCGCCTTCTCGCCCTTCAAGGCCACGAAGACATCGCCAGGCTGAATGGCGCGCGAGTCAAACGTAAACATCACGAAACGCCCCGCGTTGAATGGCGGTAAAAGGCGACGAGCGCCTTGACCTCGTCAAACGGCTCAACATCGTTCTCAACGCGTTCAAGAGCCTGCGTCCGATTGAGCCCCTCGCGGTAGATGAAACGGTGAGCCTCTTTGAGCGCGTGAATGACATCGCGCGAGAAGCCACGGCGCGTCAGGCCCACGACATTAGGTCCAATGACTTTCGTTGAGCCGTCCACCATATCGCCAAGCATATAGGGTGGAAAGTCCTGACGAATCTTCGTCATGCCGCCAACCATCGCATGCTGGCCGACCGTGCAGAACTGGTGCGAGGCCGCGCAGCCGCCAATGATCGCATAATCTTGAAGATGCACGTCGCCCGCGAGTTGGACGGAGTTTGAGCAGATGACGTGGTTACCGAGGATGACGCCGTGCGCCGCGTGGCAGTAGCACATAAAGAGGCAATCGCTGCCGATAATCGTCTTCTCGCCATCGGCCGTGCCAAGGTGGACGGTCGCAAACTCACGGATGACCGTGCGATCGCCAATCTCAACATACGAGACCGAGCCTTCTTGATACTTCAAATCTTGCGTCTTCATGCCAATGCACGCATAGGGGAAGACTTGGCACATCTCGCCGAGCGTCGTATGCCCGTCAATGATTGCGCCTTGCGCGATGCGCGTGCCGTTACCAATTTTGACGTAACGACCAATGTGCGCGTAAGGACCAATCTCAACATCGGCCCCGAGCGTGGCACCATCTTCAACAATTGCGGTTGGATGAATCATGATCTTTCAATCCTTTCTTGAAATGAAGAACCTAGAGATGCTTCTTAAAAAAGTGAACCGAGAGCACAAAGCAGACGAGAACCGGCAAGAAAATGAGCCACTCAGGGTGGAGCGCGAAGTTGTCCTCAAACGAGAGCATGAGAATCACAACGAGATAGTAGCCGAGCGAGACGGCGAGCGAAATCGCCATACCGATTGACGACTCCTTACGCTGCGAGCGAATGCCCAGCGGGACACCGACGAGAACGAAACAGACGGAGGCAAGCGCGAAAACGAGGCGCTTTGAGAACTCGACCTTGAGATTCACGACATCCTCGGCGAGGACGTGCTTGCGGCTACTGCGATCCGAGAGGCTCCCCGCCGCCGCATCGCGTTGGCGCGTCACGCGCCCAATCTCCTTTAGGAGAGGGAAGAAGGTCAAGTCCTTGTGCGTTGGGTTGTACTTGCCCGTCTTGAAGACATCCTTGATTGTGTAGGAGAATCGCCCGAACCGCGCCATAGTCGGATGTTTGTCATCAAGCGGATCAACGGTCATTTGGTAGAGGTCAAGGGCGATGTCGTTGCCGTCCTGCGTGACGAGCGCCTTCTCGGCCGTGATGACGCGCACCGACTCGGGGTTCGTGTAGTCCGCGACAACGAGATCATGAAGCCAATTGCCGTCCTTGGAGCCAAAGTAAAGTTTCGCTTTCGGGAAGTCATCAATCATCCGTCCAGGCTCAAGGACGCTCAGCCCCGCGCCAACCGACACGCGCATCTTCAGCGTCCGGCGGATGTAGTGCCCGCGCGGAACAATCTCATTGTTGATGAAAAAACCCAAGAGCGTGCAGGCGAGACCGAAAAGAAGCGGGTAACGCACGACACGCAAAAGGTGGATGCCGCACGCACGCATGGCCGCGATTTCCGAGTCGGCGCTGAGGCGCGAGAAGACGAGCACCGATGCGACGAGAATCGCAAGCGGAACCGACCACTGAAGCGTTTCGGGCAACGAGACAAGGCAGAACTCGCCGACGAGCGACATGGGAACCCCGTCCATGATGTAAGTAACAATCTGGACGAGAAGCCCAATCGTCAGGACAAACGACAGAACGAGGAACGCGAGAAGGAAGCTCGCGAGGAAGGAGCCGAAGACGTATCGCTCAAGAGTCTTCAAGAAAACCTCAAGACAAAGTAGTTCTTCTTGCCCGAGCGAAGAACGGCGACGCCGTCCTTCACATCGTCCGCCGTGAAGACGCGCTTGTCGTCAATCTTCGCATCGTTGAGCGAAAGACCGCCCTGCGCCGCCATGCGCCGCGCCTCGCCGTTGGACTTGAACATGCCCGCCGCCGCCGCGACCGCAAAGACCGCCTTGCCGACGCAGTCACCAAGCGCGACGTTCGCGCTCGGCACGTTTGCCGCCGCCGCGATGTCCGCCGACGTCTTCTTCGCATACAAGGCCTCCGTCGCCGCCTGAGCTTCTTTAAGGCCCTTCTCGCCGTGCACGAGGCGCGTCAATTCCTCGGCGAGCGCCTTCTGCGGAATGCGCGCCTCGGGCTTCGCCTTCATCTCGGCCTCGAGCGCCGCGATCTCGTCGAGCGACTTCATCGAGAAGACCTTCAGGTAGCGGATCACATCCGCGTCCGGCGTCCGAAGGAAATACTGATACCAATCGAAGACACTCGTCATCTCGCCGTTGAGGAAGAGCGCGTTGCCTTCGGACTTGCCGAACTTCTTGCCCGTTGAGTCAAGGAGAAGCGGGAACGTGAGGCCGTAAGCCGTCTTGCCGCGCATGCGATGGACGAGATCCGTGCCGGCCGTGATGTTGCCCCACTGATCTGCGCCGCCGACTTCCATCTGGCAACCGTAGTTGTCGTAGAGGTGCAGGAAGTCGTTACCCTGCAAAATCTGGTAGGAGAACTCGGTGAACGTGAGCGCGCCCTCGCTCGCCTCAAGACGCTTCTTGACGGACTCCTTCGCGAGCATCTGCGGCACGCGGAAGTTGATCGCAATGTCGCGCAAAAACTCGATCGCGCTCGTATTTTTGTACCAGTCGTAGTTATCCACCAAGACCGCCGCGTTCGGCCCCTCAAAGTCGAGGATGTGCGCGAGGTTGTCGCGGATGCCCGCCTTGTTGACCGCGACCTGTTCGACCGTGAGCATGTTGCGCTCCGCAGACTTGCCCGACGGATCGCCGATGAGGCCCGTCGCGCCGCCGACGAGGGCAATCACTTTATGCCCCGCCTGCTGGAAGCGTTTCAGCACAATGATGGAGACGAGGTTCCCCGCCTGCAACGAGCGCGCCGAGGGATCAAACCCGCAATAGACCGTCATGGGCTTGTCGAGCGCCTTTTCAATTTCAGGGTCGGTCAGGCTCTCCACGAGCCCACGTGCTTTCAGTTCGTCAATGAGTTTCATTTAAGCGTATTATACCATAATTGAGGTGGAACGGGGCGGTTAGGCAGGCCTTCTCCGCTCCGCCGTCCCTGGGATGTGCGCAAGAGCGCGATATTTTGCAACGGTGCGCCGCGCCACGGGGAGGCCGCGCGCGTTGAGCTGCTCGGCAAGGCGCGCGTCCGAGAGCGGATGCGCGGCATCTTCTGCGTCAACAATCTCTTGAAGCGCGGCGATGATGCCGTCGCGCGAGACGCTCTCGCCTGTCGCCGTTGTAAGCCCCTGAACAAAAAAGCGACGCAACTCAACAACGCCACGCGGCGTGGCCATAAACTTGCCGTTCACCGTGCGCGAGACTGTTGTCGCATGGACACCGACCGCATCAGCAACCTCTTGCATCGTGAGGGGGCGAAGGCCCGCAAGCCCCTTCTCAAAAAATGCGTCCTGGCGGTCGACAATTTCTTGCGCGATTTGCTCAATCGTCGTCCGCCGCTTTTCAACAGCGGCAATCATCGCCTTGGCCGCCGCAAGCCGCTCGCGCACGTACGCCTTCGCCTCGTCGGGTGCGTTTGGATCGGTGAGGAGGGATAGATACTTTTTTGAAATGCGAATCTCGGGGAGACTCCGCGCATCCACGCGCGCGACATACCCATCCGAGCAACGTGCGATATGAATCTCGGGCTTGATCTCTCGCGCGGTCGGCGCGCCAAACGCGCGACCAGGGCGCGGATCGAGCGCGCGCAACGCTTGAAGGGCCTCGGGGTCATCAATACGCGAGGCGGCAACATCCTCCAAATGAGTGAGAAGTTTCGCAACGCGCGCGCGAAGAGCCACATCGTCAATCGAATCAAGTTGCGCTTCTAAACATTCGGCGAGCGTTCGCGCGCCACACCCAGGCGGATCAAATGAGCGGATCGTGCGCAAGACAGCGCACGCACGCGCCTCGCTCGACCCTGTCACAGAAAGAATCTCATCCAAGTCACCTACGAAGCGACCGTCTTCGTCAAGTTCGCCGATGATGAGCTCTGCGAGTGTGCGATCTTCCTCCGAGAGCGAGACGGTATCCAACTGCGCGAAGAGGTGCTCAACAAGCGTCTCCTCGGCGGTCATTGAATCAAAGAGTTTTTGCCGACGCTCAAGCGTTGCCTCATCAGGCACCGTGCGCCCGTCATAGCGCGCGCCGATGACATAATCGTCGGGGCGGCGAAAACCCGCAAGACGCGCCGCATCAATCATGTCGTCCGCGCGCTCGTCATCATCGGACGCGTCATCTCGCGCACGCTCACGCTCCTTCTCAGAGAGTGTCGTCTTCTCAAGCGTTGGCTCAATGTCGTCAATGACAGGATTTCGCGCCATCTCGGCAATCAACTCACTCCGAAGCTCGGGGAGGCTCATGGCCAAGAAACGCAGGGACTCTCGCAACTGCGGCGCGAGGAGCGTCGTCTGCGAGACGTTCTGCGAAAGCGCGCCGTTCATGAAAGAAAAACTCCCTCGTGGGAAAAGCGCGACCGCCGAGAAGCCCCGGCGGTCATGCGTCTTTCGAGCGTCTTAATCACGCGCGAGGCGAGGGCGTTACGCGCCCTTCGCGATCTCAACGATCGCCTTGAAGCCCGCCGGATCCTGAATCGCGATCTCAGAGAGCATCTTGCGGTTGAGCGTCACGCCCGCCTTAATGAGGCCAGCCATGAGCTTCGAGTAGCTGATGCCTTCCTGACGCGCCGCGGCGTTGATGCGGCCGATCCAAAGCTGGCGGAAGTCACGCTTCTTGAGCTTGCGGTGCTCGGTCGAGAGACGGAGCGCACGATCAACGGCCTCGGTGGCCGTGCGGAAGAGTTTGGAACGAGCGCCGTAGAAACCTTTCGCCCGCTCAAGGCGGCGGCGACGACGTTCACGGGAAGCAGGTGCATTCGTAACACGCATGGTATTCTATCTCCTTATTCTTAGCGACCCTGGAGCGCGCGCGCGTAGGTCTTGGTGACTTTGAGGGAGTCAATTGCGGTACGGCCGCAGAGGTTGTTCTTGCGGTTGCGCTTCTTCCCGTTATTGAGGTGGGCGTGACCGCCCTGCGAACGAAGAACCTTACCGGTCTTCGAGAGCTTCATGCGCTTAACCGCGCACTTCTTTGTTTTCATCTTCGGCATTTTGTGTATCCTTTCTTTCCTGACCGGTCGGGCAGCCTGAAGTGAGCCCGATCCAGATGGTGAAGCGAATATTATACCTTTTTACCCACCGCGCCGTCAAGGGCGAAAATTCGCAAAAATTCATAGTGTGGCGCGGTTGCTTTCGCTGAACACGGAGAACGGAGAAACACGGAGGCCTTGGGAGATTGCTTCGCGGTAAGAAAGGGATTTACATAGGTCTCAACGCTCAATCTACTTCGCTT
>CAVHJW010000028.1:0-15819 GCA_963636335.1 bacterium | reverse complement strand
CGCGATGCCCGCGTCTCTGGTTCGTGGTTAAAAATAGGCGGCTGTCAAATTTGTCGGTTGCTTTCACTGAACACGGAGCACGGAGGAACACGGAGGCCTTGGAGATCGCTTCGCGGTGGGAAAGGATTTACATGGGTTCTGAAGTGTTACGGAACCGCGCTCGCCTTTCGCAGCGATCGCTGAGGCGTTCTTGACCCTGTTTTCAACCACGAACCAGGCGCGATGACATCGCGCATTCGCGCGATTGGTGCCGTGCCATTGTCGCCGAACTTGATGCCTAACGGCATCGTTCGTCGCCAACGTCCCGTCCCCCAACCCCCTCCCTGCGGGGTTGGGTCATCGTGCCCGTCACGAAAGCGCGCTGAAGCGCGACACGAAAAAACCTTTACCCTCGGTCATCGATCACACGAAAATGCTTCGCGCAATTCTCGGCCTCTCAAATGACAGGCAGGGGGACGTTGAGCCAAACGTTCTGGACTCATCACCCATCAAGCGAATTTCGCGTTCGAGAACACACCGAAGGCTTTTCGTGCATCGACGAAATTTTCGTGTCGCGCGAGATGCGCGTTTTCGTGACAGAGGCGCGGGCATACCCCTGCGGGGCAGGGGTGGGGCGAATGCCGATGGCGCGCGCCAAAGCCGCAGGCTTTGAGCCGAGCAACGGAGGCAGACGCCCCAATCGCGTTTGCGCGATGCCCGCGTCTCTGGTTTGTGGTTAAAAATAGGCGACTGTCAAATTTGTCGATTGCTTTCGCTGAACACGGAGGACGGAGAAACACGGAGGCCTTGAGAGATCGCTTCGCGAGAGGAAAGGTCTCTACTTAGGTTTTGAAGCGTGTTACGGAACAGACTTTCCGTGGTAGGAATCCGATGAGAACAGGGGTGTCCGCGACACCCTGTCAGTGCAGGCGGAAGGCTGCAAAGAGGATGATCGCAAAGCCTGCGATTGACCAGAGATCGGGAATCTGCGAAAAGAAAAGAAAGCCAAAGGCCGCCGTGAAGAGGATGTTCGTGTAGTCATAGACAGCAATCTCGCGCGGCGCGGCGAAGCCGTAGGCGAGCGTCACGCCAAACTGACCAATCGCTGCGCCGATGCCTGCGCCAAAAAGAATAACGACTTGCGCCGCCGTCATCGGATCAAAGCGAACGAGCATAAATGGAATCGCGGCGAGCGATGAAAAGAGACTGAAAGCAAAGATGATAAACGACGAGTCAACCGCGTGCGTTCTAAGCGCGCGCACGCATGTGTAGGCAACACCCGCGCAAAGCCCGCCTAAGAGACCGACAAGAAGCGGCCACGTCGCCTCGCCCGCAAAACCCGGTTTTGTGATAAGGAGCACGCCCGAAAAAGCGATGAGAAGCGTGAGCACCTGACGAAGCGTAACGCGCTCACCGAGAAAAAAGACCGCGAAGAGAACGGTAAAAAATGGCGCGGTCTTGTTGAGCGTCTGCCCCTCGGCAATCGAGATGCGACTCAAGGCATAAAAGTTCGCGAAGATGCCAATCGTGCCGAGCGTGACACGCAACGCGAGGAGTGCCCATCCTTTGGACTTCGGCGGGGAGAAACCGCCGCGCCGCACAACCTTGAAGAATGCGACCGAGGCAATCGCGAGCGCGACGATGTTCCGAAAGAAACTCTTCTGAAAACTCGAAATCGCCCCACCGTAGTCATCGCTCAAACGAACGCAAAGCGCCATCAGCGCAAAACCGAAGGCGCTTGCGACGAGCGAAAGAATGCCTTTTGTCTTAGAGGAGAGCATCAACAAGACCGTCCACGAGCGCGGTGTCCGCGTTCTCAACGAGACCCTCATCCACGAGCGCGGCGAGGCGCGGATCGAGCGGCAACGAGACGGTCTGCTCAATGCCATAAGCCGCGGCGACATCGGCAACCTGCGATGCGCCAAAGACGGGATGTGTCGTGCCACACGTTGGGCACTTAAAGCCGCTCATGTTCTCAACAAGACCAAGCACGGGCACCTTCATCATGCGCGCCATACGCATCGCCTTCTCAACAATCATACGGACGAGATCCTGCGGTGAGGTAACGACGACCGCGCCCGCAATCGGCAACGACTGAAAGACCGTGAGCGGCACATCGCCCGTCCCCGGTGGCATATCAACAAACATGATATCCACATCGCCCCACTTGACGTCGCTCCAAAACTGCTTGACGACGCCCGCGATGACGGGACCGCGCCAGACGACGGGGTCGGCGGGATTCTCAACGAGCAAGTTCAATGACATGATCTTCACGCCACCCTGACTGCGGCAAGGAAGAATCGTCTTTTCATCCTCGGCCACGGCGTGCTCTGAAACACCGAACGCCGTCGGAATGGAAGGCCCCGTCACGTCCGCATCAAGAATGGCAACGCGTTTCCCCTTGCGCGCGGCCGAGACGGCGAGAAGTTCTGTGACGAGCGACTTGCCAACGCCGCCCTTGCCGCTCATGACGGCAATCACCTTGCCGATTTTTGACTGCCCATTCGCAGGGACGAGAAAACTCGTCTTCTCGGAGCATGACGTCCCCTTTTTTGAACATGTCTCGCAAGAATGCGTGCATTCTTCACTCATTTTTCGTGACCTCCCTTTACCGCCCTGATGTCACCGGCTGGAGCGAATATTCCTGACAGTCGGCATATTTGTCGTCGTCTTGATACGTCTCTCTCAAGCGTTTCAATTCCCGCTTGAGCGCGGCGATCTTCTTCTCGTTCTTCTTTTCGCCGTAACCGTTAATGCGCTCATCGGGATCGTGGACGAGATCAAAGTATTCCCATTCGTCGCGCTTGTAGTAATAGACGAGCTTCTCCGTCTTCGTCCGCACGCCATACCACGCGGCCGTTTGGTGCTCGCCGCCCTCAACGTAGTAACGGCAGTAGCACGACGTCTTCCAGTCGCGCGGCGTGACGCCCGCCAAATTTGAGACAAATGAATCACCCTGCATGGCCTTCGGCTTCTTCGCGCCCGCGAGGTCGAGAAAGGTCGGCGCAAAGTCGATGTTCGTGATGATGTCCTTGTTGACACTCCCAGGCTTGATGAGCGACGGGCACGAGGCCAAAAACGGCATCTTAAGCGTCTCTTCCATCATGAAGCGCTTGTCGTAAAGACCATGATCACCCAAGAAGAAGCCTTGATCAGACGTGTAAATGACAAGCGTATCATTCCGCACACCCTTGCGCTCAAGGTAGTCAAGCATCTCGCCGACCGAGTCATCCACCGACTGCACGCACGCGAGGTAATCCTGCATATAACGGAGGTAGGCAAGCGCAATCTTCGCGCGATCCGTCATTCCCTCAGGCCACGCATCCACGAACGCCCCCGCCGCATTCTTGCGCCCCGTGTAGCGACGACCTTCAAACGTGAAGTCGTGTCCCTCCGAGAAGAACTCGGCAAGTTTCAAGTCTTCTTTCGGCCGCATGTGCCTCAAAAGGGTCATCGCCGTCGTTTGAATGGGGCTCGCGCGTCCCTTGAAATCGTCAAAAATCGTCGCGGGCATCGGGATGTCCTTGAGCGTCAGCGAACGGAACTTAAGACGATATTTCTCGCTCGGAATCCAGTTGCGATGCGGTGCTTTGTGGTGCATCATCATGAAGAACGGTTTACCAGACTTGAGCGCGACATCAAGCTCGGCCTCGCACACTTTCGTGATGTTCTCGGTCGCATACTCGCCCTTGTAAACCTTCTTTTCAATCTTGCCATTCTTGCCGCGCGAGAAGAAGAACGGATCAAAATAAACGCCCTGCCCCGCGTAAATCTTCCACGTGTCCCAATCCGCGTCGCGCATGGAATCAGGCCCGCCCAAATGCCACTTGCCGATGAACGATGTGTAGTAGCCCGCCTGGCGCATGTAGCCGCCCACCGTCTCAATCGACTTCGGAATCGTCACGAATGTCGGCACGGCATTCTTGTGGCTATAAAGGCCCGTCAAGATCCCCGCACGCGATGGCGCGCAGATGGGGTTCGTGCACATGACATCCGAGAAAATCATGCCTGTCTTGGCGAGACGGTCAATATTCGGCGTCTTGTTGATTCGACTACCATACGCCGAAATCGCGTGCGCGGCGTGGTCGTCCGTCATGATGAAGAGGATATTCTTTCGCTTCGCGGCCGCCGCCGAGATCGTCGTCCCCGCCCAAAGCGACGAGCCAAGAACCGTTGCGCCCGCGCCCATCAGAAACTCGCGTCGTGTATTCATTCTTTTCCTATTTCCCCTTGCCTTACGTTCTAAAAAAGTTTAATAGCCCGATGTCCGATCTTCTGGCTCTTCCTCAAGAATGACGACCGCGCCGCGCCCCGCCTGTCGCTCGCTCGACCCAAGCGCGAACGAATCGAAGTTCGCGCCAAGCACCGCCGCACGCCGCCGCGCCGACGACTCGGCGACAATCCACGGCCGCGCCTCCGTGAGCAAATACGCACTTGAACCAAGATGCGCGAGCGCGTCCAACGGCTGCTCAGGCGCAATCTGCGGCGGCAGCACCTTGTGGTAGAGCGCAAGCGCGGCCTTCATAACACCCGCCGCCATTGAGGCGCGGAGCGTGTGGCCGATGTTGCCCTTCACGGAGCCCACACCCACAAGTGTGCCACCTGGACGATGCTCACCAAAGAGGTCTTGAATGACGGCGATCTCGCGCGCCTCTTGCGCGGCGATGCCCGTGCCGTCAGCCTCAATGAGCCCAATCGAGCGAATCGGAATCTCCGCGCGCTGCGACGCCTCCTCTGCGAGCGCCGTGCCCGCCTCACGCCCGATCGCGATCGCGCGTAAAAGCGCGTAGATGCGGTCGTGATCGCGCAGGGCATCTGCACGCCGCTTTAAAACGAAGAACGCGCCACCCTCGCCCGGGATCGTGCCATCTTGAACGTGCGAAAATGGATGAAGCTCGGGGCGCGTAGAGAAGTCGACCTCGCCGGAGAGACCCTCAATGTACGCACGCGAGAGCGGCGGATTGAGCGCGCCCGCGAGCGCGACATCGACACGGTGTGAAAGAAGATCATCCATCGCCGTGAGAAGCGTGGACGCCCCCGTCAAAATGCCCGCGTCCATAATCGTCGCCGCGCCCGAGAACGAGCACTCGCGCGCGATCCACGAGACGAAGCGATAGCCCGCGCCCATCAAAAACGAGGCGGCATCAGGTGGCGGCAGCGACTCGGAAAGCGCCGTCCGAACGCGCTCCAACGCCTCGTCGGGCGCGTGCGAAAAGAAGCGCTGAAGGATGTCCATCGTCTGATCAAGGAAGGACGTGTGCTGAAGCCAGTTGACGGTCGAGGCGTTGAACGGCGGCGCGTAGCCGAGGCGCACGCTGCCGCGCGCACTTTCAGAGGCGTGCGGCACCATCGAGGCATCCACGAGCGCATCAAAAGCAAGCTGCGTCGCAAAATAGAGGTCTTGATTTTCGCCCGCGTTCACCTGCCGAGGAAAGTTCTGCATGGAAGGAACGCACGCATAAAGATCACCCAACTGGCCGAGGCGCGTCGGATAGGGGCGACCAAAGACGTTGCGTTGACCGACGGGCAGTTCCGCGCCCGCAGAGGGCGGCGTGAGCATCATGCGGCGGAAGCGAATCGCGTCCCAGAAGGCGGCGGGCGTCGCACACCCCGCAAAACGGCAACTCATGCCAACGATGGCGATGGGCTCTTCCATGACTACTTCTTCCGCGACGTCACCTCAATCACGTTCACACAGTTGCGAAGCTGGTGGATGATTTGGTCAACAACACGCGCCGTACCGAGGACGTCAATTTTCATGCGTGAGACGGTGCCGTCCTCCGTCGGCCCCACGTTAAGCGTCTGGATGTTGTAGCCGCGCCCCGAAATGAGGCCGACAATGCGCGCCAAAACGCCGGGTTTATTCTCGACGAAGCAGTTCAGGCGATAGATGGATTCTTTGTTCATTTCGGCAAATCTCAGCATTAATGAGATTATACCATACTTGCGGATAAGAGTGATAGCCGATTCATCAGCGAAAGTGCGTTTTGGAATCGGGAAAGCGGTCAAAGCCAAGCGCCTCGCGCGCGGCTTTCGTCAGCGGGACGCGGCTTATGTCGCAAAATGCGAGGTGGCGCGATGTCGTGCAAACGACCTTCTGATGAAGCCGAAAATGCGAGAAGACCTGCGTCTGAGAACCCGCCTCCTCAACGGTTGGAAGATCCCAAAGCCCCTTCAAAAGCGACCCCTCCTCATTCTTGACGAGAAGAACGCGTCCCTTCTCATCGCGCACGAGGACGACCGTTCGCGCGCGCGTGGGCAGCTTGCGCGCGCGCGACTTCGCAGGATACGCCTCCTGCTCATGCGCCTTGAAGGCCGCGCAGTGTGCGGCGAGCGGACAGGTGTCACAGGCTGGATTTTGCGGCGTGCAGACGAGCGCGCCCAATTCCATCATCGCCTGATTGAACGCGCCAGGATCCTCGGCGCGGGCAATCTCGGGCATTAGGCGCGTGGCAAGGCGCGCACGCGCGGGGGCTTGATGAAAATCCTCGTCAAGCCGCCAGACGCGCGAGAAGACACGCGCCACATTTCCATCAACGACTGGCACGCGCTCTTTTGAGAGAACACTCGCGAGCGCGGCAGCCGTGTAAGGTCCAATACCTGGAAGGCGCGCCCATTCTTTCGCCGACGTGGGCCACGCAACAAGGCGCGTCGCGGACAAAATCTTCGCCGCCTTGTGAAGATTTCGCGCGCGCGCATAGTAGCCGAGCCCCTCCCACGCTTTCAAGACATCCTCCTCGCGTGCGGCCGCGAGACGCGCGACCGTCGGGAACGCCTTCAGAAAGCGCGTGTAGTAAGGAAGCGCCGTTGTGTAGGTTGTCTGCTGGAGCATAATCTCCGAAATCCAACAACCGTAAGGCGTCGGCTTCTTCCGCCACGGCATCGCGCGCGCGGCCGTCTTGAACCACGTCTCAAGAGCCGAAGCCATCGAAGAAGCCTTCATCACGCCCAAGTCCCCTTTTTCACGCCGCACTCCGCAACGCGGGGTCGAAGCGGTCGCGAAGTGTATCCGCGAGGTGATTGAAAACGAGGACGAGCACGAAAATGGCGAGCGTCGTGAAGGCCATCTCCCACCAGACGCCCTGCCAAAGGCGCATGCGTGCGTTATTGATCATGATGCCCCAACTCGGCTCGCCTTGCACACCGATGCCGAGAAATGAAATAAAGACCTCCGTTGAGACGGCCGAGGGGAATCGAATCGCAAATTGAATAAGCAAAACGTGCGCGACGTTCGGGAGAATGTGGCGAAAGAGAATACGCGCGTGCGAATAACCGAGCGTTCGCGCCGCCTCCACATACGCGCGCGCGCGGTGCTTGAGCGTCTCGGCGCGGATTGTGCGGCATGTGCCAACCCACGTCGTGAGCCCAATGCCGACAATAAGCCCCAGAAGTCCTTTGCCAACAACGAGCGAAATGGCCAGAATAAAGAGGAGGCCCGGCATTGAAGCCACCGTCGCACAGAGCCAGTTAACGAGTGAGTCAACCTTGCCACCAAAGTAGCCGCCCGCGAGGCCTAAAAGCGCGCCAAGTGGAATTGCAATCAGCGAGGTAAGAATGCCGACGTAGAAGGCGATGCGCGTTCCCTGCGCGAGACGGAGGCCAACCGAGCGACCGAGATTGTCCGTCCCGAGCCAATAGCGCGTCCCGTCGGAAGCCGAGCTCAAAGGCGGCAAATAGCGCGCGGCGGGGTCGACACGATTATAGGCGGCCGTCACATCCGTCGCACGCGCCACGCGGTATTGAACCTCGCCGAAAATCGCAACGGCGAGGTAGGCGGCGAGAACGACGAGCGAAAGCTTAACCGAAAGCTTCATGCACCTTCTCAAGAACAAGCGCGACAACCTCGTCGAGCGTCAAGTCGGAAGAGTCAATCTCAAAGACGCCGTCAGCCTTTTTGAGCGGCGCGTACTTGCGCGTTGAATCAATTTTGTCGCGGGCAAGAAGCGAGGCCTTCACCGCCTCCTCGCTCTGATTCGCGATCCCCTTCTCAACCTCTTCCTTTTGGCGACGGCGCGCACGCGCCTCGGCCGAGGCCGTGAGGTAGAAGCGCGCGGGCGAGTCGGGAAAGATGACCGTCGTGATGTCGCGCCCCTCAACGACGAGATCGCCCAAAGTCGTCATGCCGCGCAAAATCGCCGTGATGCGATCACGAACCTCCTTCACCGTCGCAACCTCCGAGGCGTGCGCATTGATCTCGGGCGTGCGGATGCGATTGCCGGGCTTCTCGCCCTTCACAAAGTAAGCGACCGCGCCATCCTCAGGGCGGCACTCAATCTCAACCGTCGTGGCGAACGCGGCGACGGCGGCGGGATTCGTCGTATCAACCTTGTTCTCAAGCGCCTGCCATGTCATAATGCGGTAAAGCGCGCCCGAATCAACATGAAGAAAACCGAGTGCCGCGCCCACGCGCTTTGAGACCGAGCTCTTGCCCGCACCCGACGGACCATCAATAGCAATGACTTTCATAGTATGAGAAAAGGAGGGATGTTGATGACATTAACCTTTGGTTTCTTGGAGGAACATGAGAACCGTATAGCCGACAAAGGCGAGGATCCAAAGAATGGCCTCAACGCGATTAATAATACCAGGCTTCTTCGGCGCACGCACGTTGATACCGAAAGCCATAATGGAAAGCGAGAAGAGCGCCATTGCCGGCAAGTCGCGCATCAAAATGTAAGGCGAAATCTGTCGCTCCGTTGAAAGGATCGGCGTCACGCAAGTCGCAAGCCCCACGACGGCAAGCGTGTTGAAAAAGTTTGAGCCGATAATGTTGCCGAGGACGAACTCGTGCTCACCGCGCCGCGCCGACGCGATCGCGCTCGCGAGCTCGGGGAGAGAAGTCCCAATCGCAACAATCGTAAGCCCGATTACAAGATCACTCACGCCCATAAACTTCGCGATGTCCACCGCGCCCCAAACGAGAAAGTGCGAAGAGCCGACGAGGACGGCGAGACCGACGAGAATCTTGCCGACCGCCGACCAGATGCCAAAGGTTGAATCGACAGGCTCGGCCTTCTCGTCACCCGCAGGCTTTCCCTTTATCTTTTGGTCAAACCAACAATAGAGGGGCAACAAGACGGCGAAGACGGTGAGGAGAATAACCGCCTCCCCTCGCGTCAAAGAACCGTCGCGCAAAATCCACATAGAAAGAATCGTCAAGAGGAGAAGAATCGGGCAGGCCACGAATGAAATGGCCGGGCGACAAACGAGCGGCAAGATGAGAGCTGAGACACCGAGAATGACGGAAATGTTGAACGAGCAACTACCGTACGCATTCCCGAGTGAAAGTTCAGGGTGACCGCTCGCACCCGACATAACGCTGACGCAAAGTTCAGGCGCGCTCGTCCCAAAACCAATGACAACCATTCCAATGATGAAGGGTGAAATGCCGAGTGCCTTCGCGAATGTTGAAGCGCCCACGATGAAGGTGTCGCTTGACCACGTCAACGCAACAAGGCCGCCGACAACAAAAAGAATGGAAAGAAGAAATGGGACGTCTGGATACATCTTTACTTCCCTTCACACATCGATCTTGATGATTTTTCGGATCATCAACCAGCCGAGCGCGATCAGAATGACGGTCGCGCCCATGCAAAGAAGCCCCGTCGCGCTCGTCAGAAACGGGATCATCATCTTCGGCTTGAGGACGCACATGACAAGGCAGAGAAAGACGGGCATCGCCGAAACAACGAGCCCCTGCATACGCCCCTGCGCCGTCAGCGTCTTCACCTTGCGCTCAATCTTCATGCGCCCACGAATCGTCTCAGAAATCTTGTCAAAAATCTCGGTCACATTTCCGCCCGTCTTACGCGAGACAAGAATCGCCGTCGTCACGAGAGAAAGGTCGTCCGAGCCGACGCGACTGGCCATTGACTCAAGCGCATCTTCAAAACTCATGCCGATGCGAAGTTGCTGCTGAAGAATCGCAAACTCTTCGCTCATCGGCTTCTCGCCCTGCTCAACGACGCTCTCAAAAGCTTGCGAAATGGAGAACCCCGCGCGGAGCGCGTTCGACATTGTCGCGAGTGCCTCAGGAAGTTGACGATTGAACGCCTCACGGCGACGCGCATCAAGCCACCGCGCGAGTGGGCTCTCGCCGTTTTGCCAACCCGCCTTCACCTTGACGGACGAGACGACAAACCAGACAACGCCCGCGAAGGAGAGCGCAAAGAGCGCGGCGATGAGGGTCGGGATCATCTCTCAACCCTTCTTTCAATCGTGACGCGCTCGTGCGACGAGGGGTCAAACATCGCGGGGGAGCAAACAATGCCGCGCGAAGAGAGTTGGTCATACCACGTCGGAATCGCACCCGTTGGGCGAAACGCGCCCAGAATGCGACCGTCCGCGCCGATGCCCTCACTCTCAAACGTGAACAGATCTTGCATAACAATCTGGTTGCCCTCAAGCCCCGTCACCTCGGTGATTGCGACGACCTTACGCGACCCGTCCGCAAGGCGCGACTCGTGAATGATGAGGTCAACGGCCGAGGCAATTTGCTCGCGAATGGCGCGGCTCGGAAGTTCCATGCCGCTCATAAGCACCATCGTCTCAAGGCGCGAAATGACATCACGCGGCGAGTTCGCGTGGACGGTCGTCAAAGACCCATCATGACCCGTATTCATCGCTTGCAGCATGTCGAGTGCCTCGCCGCCACGACATTCGCCAACGATGATGCGATCGGGGCGCATACGCAAGCAGTTCTTCACGAGATCACGAATCGGCACCGCGCCCTTGCCTTCAATGTTCGGCGGGCGTGCCTCAAGACGAACGACGTGTGGTTGCTGAAGACGCAACTCGGCCGCATCCTCGACCGTGATGATACGCTCGGTGTGCGGAATGAAACTGGAAAGCAGGTTGAGAAGCGTTGTTTTGCCTGAACCTGTGCCGCCCGCGACAATGATGTTCTTGCGCAAAAGGACGCAAAGGCGCATAAACTCCGCCGCGTTGTGCGTCCACGTGCCAAGGCGAATAAAGTCATCGCTCGTCAAGGCTGTCTTCGAGAACTTGCGGATTGTGAGCGTCGGGCCCGAGAGCGCCAGCGGCGCGATGATTGCGTTCACGCGGCTACCGTCAGCGAGGCGCGCGTCCACGTATGGCTGGCTCTCGTCACAGCGACGGCCCAGCGGCGCGATGATGCGCTCAATAATCGCAAGGACGCTCGCATCGTCGACGAACTGGCAGTCGGAGAGCTGAAGTTTGCCGCGTCGCTCCACATAGACGCGATCAGGGCCGTTCACCATAATTTCCGAAACCGAGTCATCGGCAAGAAGGTCTTCAAGAGGGCCTAAGCCCATCGCTTCATTAAAGACATCGCCTTCAAGCCGCGCCGGATCAATGCCCTCCGGGAGGCGACCGTTCGCGACGACCTCATCCACAATCGCGTGAATCTTTTCGCGCGTCATGGCCGCAAGCCCCGCCTGATCGACGCCTTGCATCGTGAGCCGCTTGAGGTCAAGGCGATTCAAAAGTTCGCGTTGAATTTGCTCCTGCACCTGCCGACGCAACGCACGGAGTGGGTCCTGCGCGACATCTCCCGCCGCGTTAGCATCGTTGGGCGTGGAATCTTCTGCAGGTTGCGCGGCTTCATCGCGTGCCTCGTCCTCAGTACGCGACGACTCCTCTTCATCCTCGCTGACGCGCAGCATGGCGGCGCTCCCAATCTGAACGACTTTTGTGCCGTCAAGCGTGACCGCGCCGTCGATGGCCTCGCCGTTGACGAACGTGCCATTCGCGCTGTGAAGATCTTCAATACACGCAACTTGATCACGCACCGTGATGACGGCGTGCCGCTCACTCACGTCGGGGAGCGGAAACGAAATCGCGCACGATGCGCCGCGCCCGATAAAGTAGGTGCCGTCCGCGAGAGGCCGTCTCTCGCGCCTTCCGTCAACAAGCGTCGTGAGCGTGAGCGCCATACGATCTCCCCTTTTACCGACCCGCCGTGAGTTTTTGGCTCTGGCGCTTCAGATTGAGTTCTTCGATCTCACCACGAATCTTCTCGAAGTCGACCTTCGGAAGCTCCTTTTCGTAGGACGTGTCGTTGCGATTGCGAAGCGTGAGAATGAGCCGCCCCTTGATCTGCTCGGCGAAGGCCAGCATCTCGGCCTCACGTGGCGTGACCTCGAGCGTGACGGTCGAGTAGCCGTGCGAAAGCGAATTGAGGCGCGAGGAAGCCTTTGATGTCTCAGACCCCGTCGCCAGAACGAGGACATTCTGAAGAATGGTGCACGTGACGAGATTCTTCTTGCCAGGCGTGCCCTCAAAGTCAAACGTTCCGATAACATCCACGTGGTCGTTCGGCTTCACCATCGACGAGACCGATGCCGCGCCCGTGCAGTTGATTGAAATGGCGCGCATCTGCCGCTTGACGCCGTCTGACAGGCCCTTCGCGCGCGGATCACCGCCCTCAATGTCCGACCAAAAAACGACATCTTTTGCGGCGTGCATAACAAGCGTCTTGCGCCCGAGAATGTCCGAAAGGCTCTCCTCGGTGACCGCCTGCCCGCGCAACCCCATCGCAGGAACCTTGCGTTGCTTGAAATCTTCGCGCGCGAGAACCGTCCCGGGCGGCGTATCGCGCGCATAGCAGAGAACCCACATCGTGCCATAGCGCGACTCAATGGCATCCTTCAATTCTTGCACCTCGGCGTCCTTGGCCATGAAATAAACACGAGAGAGAACCGCCGCGAGAAGCCCCGCGACGAGAGAGGCGATGAGAACGATCTTTTTCTTCATAGAGACTATTATAGCATATCCGCTCTCAAGGCTCGGTGGCGAGATCTAGAACGACGAAGAGAGCATTGTGATCCGAGAGATTGTCGTTGGCAACAACGCGCGGAAGGCCGACTGGCTTGAGCGCACGCGAGAAGACGTAATCAAGGGCGCTATTGCGATATTTTGCCGACCGCGACGGATACGTCCAACGCACGTCAGGCGAAAGAAGAGAAAGCGCGTTTATGTAGCCCTTCGCATCGATGAGGCGAAAGATTTCTTCGTCCTTAAACTCATCCGCCCAACAGTCGGCGTTCATATCGCCCGCGATGACGACAGGGCGACGCGCGCCTTTTGATGTTTCCTCCTCACGTGCGAGAATCTCGGTCATTGCGCGCGTCCGCTTGGCGCGGTTGAGACGCACAGCCTCCGCGTCCTTCGCACGGTAGTTTGACTTGAGATGCGTCACATAGACCAAGCCCGTCGTCGTGGGCGAAAAGACGAGCGCGGCATACGCGTAGCCACGTGGCGGCGTCTCGCGCTTCGCGTTTGAAAATTTCTCCCACCCCGCCGAAACAATGGGCAAGGTTGTTGCGATGACATCTTGCTGATAGTCAAAACGATCGCGGCGGCGATAACCTGAGACAGCCGCGACAACGAGGTTCGTGCGCCCAATGGCACGAACGAGATTTGTCACCGCGTCACGGCGAAATTCGTTGAAGCAGAAAATGAGGTCGTTCGTCCCAGCGGGATCCACCTCGGCGAGACCACGCGCAAGCATCTCGGCAGACGCGCGAATCGTTGCCGCCTCAACCGTGGGGTGCTTGCGATGCTCCGAGTCGCCCGAGGGAAACCAGTTACCGTTCCATGTGCAGACAACCGTTGCGGCAAAGAGAAATGAAAGAAGCGTGTTCATGTCGTCCCCATCCCCTTCTTCTGGCATACTGGGCAAACACCCGTGACGCGCAACTCAACGTGCTTCGCCTCGCCCGCCATCCTTGCGGGTAAACGCCACCCCGTCGGCATCGGATAGTCGTCAATGCACCCACAAACCTCGCAAATGAAATGTGCGTGCGGCGCGCTTGAGCGGTCGTACCGCGCCGATGTGAGCGCATCTAGTCGCCCAACAAGCCCAACCGAGGCGAACTCGTTCAAGATGCGATAGACCGATTCGCGCGTAACGGTTGGAAGACTCGCACGAACCGCCTGCCAGATTTCGTCAACAGACGGATGACCCTGCGCGGCGCGAACGGCGGCGAAAACCGCAAGCCGCTGCGCCGTGCATTTAAGCGCGCGCCCCCGGCAGAACGCCGGGAACTCATCAGAAGTCATCTCACAAAGAGATGGCGCACGCGTCACGCGCTTCACGTGAAGTAACGATTATAGAGACCCTGAAACGCCTTGCCGTGGCGCGCCTCATCCTTCGCCATCTCGTGGACGGTGTCGTGAATCGCGTCATAGCCGAGTTCTTTCGCGCGCGTCGCGATGGCGAGTTTACCCGCCGTCGCACCACTCTCGGCCTCCATGCGCCGCTTCAAGTTCTCCTTCGTTGAGTCGGTGACGACATCGAGCGTTTTACCGAGGAGCTCCGCGAACTTCGCCGCGTGCTCGGCCTCTTCAAACGCGATACGCTTGTAGGCCTCGGCGACCTCAGGATAACCCTCGCGGTCCGCCTGACGCGACATCGCCAAATACATGCCCACTTCCGAGCATTCACCGTAGAAGTGGTCTTTCAGCCCCTGCGTCACTTCAGCATCTTCGACGACACCATCGCCGACATGATGCTCGGTCACGAAGGAGAGCGTTGTCGCCTCACTCTTGATGAACTTCGCACCTGGAACGCCGCACTGCGGGCACTTCTCGGGCGGTGTCGCGCCTTCATGAACATACCCGCACACGGGGCAAACCCATTTCGTCATCTTATTGGTTCCTTTCCTGTTGGTGGTTAGATGCAAATAAATATAACATTTATTTAGGCATCCGTCAAGGAGGAATCGTTATTTCACGCCGATTTTCTTAATGCGGGCCATAATGTCGGCCTTGCCCTTCGGCGAGATCGACACGTTGGGCAAACGCACGTCACCTAAATCAACGCCCCACATCTTGCACATCACCTTGCCACCGGCCACGCCACCGTATTGAACGAGAATATCCACGATGTCGCAAACGCGCTTCATCTCTTTCTCAACAGTCTTCAAGTCGCCCTTCTTGACGGCCTTCCAGACCTTGTAGTAGATGCCCGCGGCATAGTTATAGGTTGAGCCAATCGCCGACTTCGCGCCAAGCGCAACCGCGCCAGCGAACCACTCGTCAATGCCCCACGTGATGTCATACTTGCCGCCGCACGCGCGCAAGCAACGCTGATACATGTAAAGGTCGGCGTAGTTAAACTTAATGCCCGCGAGATTCTTGATGACGCCATCGGCCTTCTCAAGGAACGTCTGCATATCAAAGTTGACGCCCGACATGCCCGTATGATAATAGTAGAACGGCAACTTCGTCGAGGTCTTGAGCGCTTCATTTAAATACGCGATAAGCGCATCAACGGAGCCCGGCTTAAAGAAGTTCGGCGGAACAATCGATGTCGCATCCATGCCCGCTTTAACTGCATACGCGCCCAATTCTTGAACGTCAGGAAGCGCGAGCGCGCCAATGTGAACGATCAAAAAGAGTTTGCCCTTCGCTGCCTTCGCCCACGCATCCATAACAGCCTTGCGCTCGGCGATTGAGCAGCAAATGCCCTCGCCGGTCGTCCCTGAAATATAGACACCCGTCACCTTCTGCCGGATGAGCATCGCCGCCTGCTTCTCGATGACCGCGAGATTAACCGAGCCGTCGGCGTTAAACCCCGTATGTGCCGCCGCGATGAGACCTTCGAGTTTCCGAATCTTCATGTGAGACCTTTCGTTGTTCCGTCTTTCGTGTAAAGGCGCACGCACCATGCGCACGCGCTTAATATTCAACTATCATACCACAACTGCCGCCAGCATTTCAACCCTGGCGACGCCCTACGCCAACACCCAGGCGCGACGCCCCTTTGCTTTCACCGAGATAGGAGTCTATGTGATAGCCACGGCATTGTTGCTTTCGCTGAACACGGAGGACGGAGGAACACGGAGGCCTTGGGAG
>CAVHJW010000027.1:0-16157 GCA_963636335.1 bacterium | reverse complement strand
GCGCGAGCGACGCCGAGGTAATGCCCTTGCCGAGCGAGCTCACGACGCCGCCCGTAATGAAAACGTATTTGACAGGCTTTTTCACTTCATCATCTCCTTAAACTCTTTAAACAGATACCCCGAATCGTGCGGGCCGGGGCAAGACTCGGGGTGGTACTGAACCGAGAACGCGGGGAGCGTCTTATGGCGGACGCCCTCAATTGAGTTGTCGTTCAAGTTGACGTGCGTCACGTTGAGGCAGTCGGGCACCGTTTCGGGCATCACCGCGAAGTTGTGATTCTGGCTCGTGATCTCAACGTGTTCCGTCGCGAGGTTCTTGACGGGGTGATTGCAGCCGTGGTGTCCGAAGCGAAGCCGACCCGTCTTCGCGCCGCACGCAAGCGACAAGAGCTGATGCCCGAGGCAAATGCCCATGATCGGAACCTTGCCCAAAATCGCCTTTACGTTCTCAATCGCGTAGGTGACCGCCGCCGGGTCGGCGGGGCCGTTCGAGAGAAAGACGCCGTCTGGATTCATCGCAAGAACCTCGGCGGCGGGCGTCTTCGCGGGGACGACCGTGACGCGCGCGAACTTTGCGAGCGAGCGCAAGATATTCGTCTTTACGCCAAAGTCGTAGCAGACGACATGGGGGAGGTCTGTCCCTTGGCCTTCGGCGAAACACGGAGATTTGAGAGACGCGGAGGCACGGAGACTTGAAAATTCGTAGGGCTTTTCACAGGTGACACGCGAAGCGTAGTCTTGGCCGTCAAGCCCTTCCCACGCCTGAGCCTTTTCAATCGCCTCAACCTCCGACATCGCGCCGTCAACGCAAAGATATGCCTTCTGGTTGCCGTGCTCACGCAGGTGAATCGTCAAGGCTCGCGTATCCACGCCGTAGAGGCCGGGAACGCCATTCTCTTCAAGATAATCATCAAGCGTCTTCGTGGCGCGAAAGTTTGACGGCTCCGTCTTGTCACCAATCACAAGCCCAGAAAGAAAAAGCCCCCGAGACTCAACGTCCTCGGGGTTTATGCCGTAATTTCCAACTTCGGCGGTGGTGAGGGTGACGAACTGCCCGGCGTAAGAGGGATCTGTCAAAATCTCCTGATAGCCACTCATCCCCGTGTTAAAGACGACCTCCCCGCATCTGTTCTGCAACGCGCCGAACGCGACGCCATGAAAGATTGATCCGTCCGCCAAGGCGAGAAACGCTTTGCGTTCGCGCTCCCGCCGCCATTTCTCTTCATACGCCATCATGTCGTTTTCTCCAACAAGTTTCTTTTGCAAAGAGCATGCCATACCATAAAAAAAAACGGATTCACTTCTGAATCCACCACTTTTCTCGTAAATTGGAAAGATTTTGTAAAACCCAATGCCCGCGCCTTACAAATAATGAAAATCCATCCGTCAATCGCGTGCGCCGTCGCACTTACTGGCGCTTCAGCGTGCGGCGCGTGGCAACCGCCGTGAGGGGATCTTCTGGCCAGTTGTGCTTTGGATAGCGTCCACGCATATCCTTGCGGACAAGTTGGTATGCGCCTGTCCAGAATCCCTTTAAGTCCTTCGTGACCTGAATCGGACGTTGCGCGGGCGAGAGAAGCGTCATCACAATCGGAACGCGCCCCTCCGCAACCTTCGGCGTCTCCATAAGCCCGAAGCATTCTTGTAAGCGCACCTCAACCGTCGGCTCATCGCCTTCGTAGTGAATCATCATGTGCGAACCAGACGGCACCTCCATGCGTGCAGGCGCGAGCCGCTCAAGTTCACGGCGGTCGTGCCCCGCCTCCGCCATCATCGCATCGAAAACAAGACCGAGATTCAGTTTCTCAAGATCGCGCCACTTGCGCATCCCGCCGACGAACGGTGCCAGCGCGCCCAAGATCCGCTCATCCGTCGGCCTCGGCCACGCCTCCTCGCCAAAGACCTTCGAGAGAAATGCGAGGCGCGCGCGCACTTGCCGCATTTCGTTTGTCCAAGACGGCATATTCTCAACGCCCTTCTGCCGAACGCCCTCAACGAGCGCGCACGCGATTTCATCGTCAAACGCGCCGTCCGTCACGCCGCTGTTTACCTCACTGAGCGTCATCGCGCCGAGATGCCGTCGCATGACGCACTTGACGCGCTCAGCGGCGCGATCCCACGTGCAAAGCCTCTCTTCAAGAATCTGATCGCCAAACAGCGCCTCGATCTCCTCTTCCATAATCGGACAGGCGCGATAAATGCGTGCATCACCCGCGCGATCATCAAGCTCACAACAAACGAGAAACATTTCGCGCGCCAATGCGTCGCCTCGGTCGAGAAACGCGCCACGCCCCGAGACCATCTGGAAGGTGCCGTTACCGCGATTCTTTCCGATGCGGTCGGGATACGCGAGCGCAAGTGTCGCACCTGTTGAGAGTGCACGCGGCGCCTTGCGCGCAACGAGACGCTCAAAGCGGCGCGCAAGCGTCTCAACGCGCGAGGAGCGCGGCATCTGCCGAATGTCCGTCTCGCGCGAAGGCCTCGCCTCTTCAAGTGTTGCCGCGAGAAAGGCCGCCTCCTCGCCACCCAGAAGACACATATTCGCAAGGCGCGGGTGCATCGGAAGGCGCGCCATGGTGCGCCCTTTCTCGGTAAGCGCACCCCGCGCGTCAAGCGCGCCGAGCCGCGTCAGAAGTTCAACAGCCTGATCCCACGCGCCCTTCGGCGGCAGAGTAAGCCACGGCAGATCCTCGCGGCGACACGCACCCCACGAGGCCGACGAAAGAACGAGCGAACTTAAATCGGCGTCCATGATTTCGGGCGCGGCCTTCGCAGGGCGCGAGGCGTTCTCGGCCTCGCTCCAAAGACGATAGCAAATGCCCGACGCGACACGCCCCGCGCGTCCGCGACGTTGTTCGGCGCGGTCGCGCGTCAACGGCAAGGTGCGAAGGCCCGTCATGCCTGTTCCGGGCGAGAAACGCGCAACACGCATGAGACCTGAATCAACAACCGCCGTCACGCCCTCAATCGTGAGCGATGTCTCAGCAATGGACGTCGCAAGAATGACCTTGCGGCGCGGCGCGAAAGAGAGGAAGACGCGCGATTGCTCCTCCTTCGCGAGTGCGCCATAGAGCGGCAAGATGGCGACCGCGTCAGGATCGAGCGTTGCGAGAAGCGTTGCCTCGGCGCGGCGAATCTCGCTTTCGCCCGGCAGAAAGCAAAGGACATCGCCCGACGTCTCGGCGAGCGCGCGACAAACAGCCGACGAAAGCGAGACATCGCCCAGATACGTCGTCTCGACAGGGAAGAGCCGCCCGTCGGCGCGGATCGTCTCAACCGCGCCGAGATGCGTCTTAAAATGATCGGCCACGGTCTCCATGTCAAGGGTCGCCGACATCACGAGAATGCGCAGATCCTCACGCAGAGCCTTCTTCACATCAAGTGCGAGCGCGAAGGCGAGGTCACACGAGAGGGCGCGCTCGTGGAATTCGTCAAAAACAAGAAGCCCCGTATCAGCGAGTTCAGGGTCGGAAACGAGACGTTGCGCGAGAAGCCCCTCGGTCACGATCTCAAGGCGCGTCTTCTTTGAGACACACCGCTCCAGGCGAACAGAGTAGCCAACCGTCTCACCTGGTGCCTCGCCGCGCCGTTTGGCGATATAGCCCGCGAGGGCGCGCGCCGCAAGACGGCGTGGCTCCAGCATCACAATCTTCTTGCCTTCAAGCCACGGCGCGTCCAAAAGTGCGGCGGGGACACACGTTGACTTGCCACTTCCCGGCGGCGACGAAAGGACGAGCGCACGATTCGCCGCCAACGCGGCGGAAATTTCGCTCATCTTCTCTTCAACGGGAAACATCGCGCCTCCTTCTCCGCCCCAAAGGAAAGCGTCACGACTGTCTGGCTGTCAGCCACGCCAATCGCGAACGTCGCGCCAAGACGGCGCGCGCGATCCTTCATACCCTCAACACCGAAATGCCCCTCATCGGGTCCTCGCGCGCGCGCGGCATCAAAGGGCGTGCCGTCGTTCGTGACCGTCAGCACCCACCCCCCCTCTGAGCGCGCCGCCGAAGCGATGACGACCGTCTTCGCGCGCGCGTGCTTGATTGCGTTGCCGACCGCCTCGCGCAAGATAAGCGAAAGATCGCGAAGTGCGCGCGCGCTCAGGCGCGCCGGTATGTACGCAAGGCGCGTTTTGACCTCGCAAAGTCCCTTCTTTGTCTCAGCCGCGGCATACTTCTCAATCATCTCGGCTGGCCGCATGCGCATCATCTCGTCATTTTTAAGCCCCCAAACAATCTCACGCATTTCCTTCTTCGCGCGCACGAGAATCTCACGTGCCTCCTGCGTGCGCCCCGTCTGAAGCAAGAAGCCCGCGCCGACGAGGTGCTGCTCAATGGTATCATGGAGGTCATCGGCCATACGTTTCCGCTCAAGCATAATCGTCTTCGTGCGGGCGCGGCGACGAAGAACATTAAAAAGGTAGCCGAGCAAAATAAAAACAAGAAACGCGAGAACGAATGGGTTAAAGAAGAAGAGGAGATCAGGCCGAAAAACAACATCCCCCTTCTCTTGCGCGAAGAGACGCAAACCGACAACGCCCTCGCTCTGCCCCGACGCGGTCACACCGAGAACTTGCTCCAACGTGCCCGTCACGCGCACACGCGGATGCGTGAGAAATGACGCCGACAGAAAGAACGGCCGCTCTGCGCCGAGGACAACGGTGACAGGCACTTCATCAACCTTCATCGCGAAGCCCGACTCGGTTATTCCGATGACGCGCCCCTCCGCGACAACGCGCGTGCCATCGTGCGTGAGTTCCGTCAAATCCGCGCCCGTCATGAGCGCGGCCAGAAGAAAGACTGAAATCATGATGCCGTTGCCTTTCCAAGAACAAGCGTAAAGATACTTCCACCGCCCTCGCGCGCCGAGACCGTGATGTCGCCACCCATCGCGCGCGCCATCTCGCGCGCCGTCGAAAGCCCAATGCCAAAGCCGCCCTTGCCGCTTTTAAGGACGCTCTTCGCGCGGTAGTAACGCGTAAAAGCCTTCCGCTGGTCGCGCGCGCTCATCCCAGGGCCACGATCAAGAAACGAGACGCGAACAGCCTCCGCGCCTTTCTCCTCAAAACGGACGGCAATGGGCCCGAACGGCGCGGCGTATTTGAGGTCATTTGAAAGAAGGTTCCAGAAGATCTGGACGATTTGCGTCTCATCACCTTCGGCAAAAAGCTCTTGGGGACCCTCAACCGCCACGTCCTCGCCCGCGCGAATCCAGCGGTAGTCATCGCGCACAAGCCAATAAGCCTCGGAGAACGCCTTCACGAGATCAACCCGCTTCATGTCGGGTGTCGGGCGGCGCGCGCCAAGACGCAAGAAGGCCGTCAAGTTCGCGACCAGTCGCATGAGGCGATCGGCCATTCGATGCGCCTCATCATCATTTGTTCCAATGAAGCGGCGCAGCGCAACGAGCGGCGTTGTGAGATCATGCGCCGTCGCCGCAACGAAATCATCGCGCACGCGGATGGAGGCGCGAAAGTAGAGGCAGCCCGAGAGCGTGAGAGCCCAGAGGAGCCCGAGCAGAAAAAGGAGAATAGAGAACGTGGCCCAATCAACGGGAGCAACGGCCTCACGCGGCACGACGAGCGACTGATTGCGCGTCCCCTCCAAATACCAAACGGTCGCAGTCTCACCCTCCTCAAAAAAACCCCAACGACCCGGGCGCATGACACGCCACGTGCCGCGCCGCGCTGGCTCAACACCCGCGCCGAGCGAGGGATCTTCCTTTAAGTCCTCCGCCCGCTCACGATAGGCGGCGAGAGCGCGCTTTGCCTCTTGCGCCCGAAAACGCGGCGCGACAACAAGAAAGTAGCCCGCGAGCGTCAACGCACTCGCCGCGAGGGCGGGAAGGCAAATGAGGCACGTCCCCGAGACGATGCGGCGATCCATCATGCGCCGACGAGCCGCTTCGCCGAGGCGAAGACTTCTTCAAGATCAATCTTGCGCGCGCCGTCCACGTAGCCCGCCGCACGAAGCGATTCAACGAAGAGGCGGAACTTGCTACGACCCACCTTCAGATTATCGAGAACCGACACCGTGGCCGCGCCGAATGTGCAAGCCTCCGAGAGCATCCCCGTTGATTCGGCCGTCACAAAGAGCCTCTTCGCAAGGCTCACGAACGCGGGAATCGGGTTGAAATGATCCTTTGAGTAGATGAGTTTGTAGTCCCACGGATAGGTGTCGATGAGCGCTTCAACATCTGGCGGCGTGCGGCGCGAAGTCGTGACGGCCTTCGTCCCCGGAAGACGGAAAATCTCGTCGAGGTGCGTCTTCATCCACGCCGCCGTCATCGTCGAGCACTTATTCGGGCCGCCCACGATGACCGCGATGTCGGGAACGACAGACGTCCGCTCGCGATAAGCGGCGACGCCCCGCGCGTAGAATGCGGCGTCGGCCGAAACGAGGTTCGCAGGCATCACGACAACATTCGCCGCCTTCTTGGGGCGATCAAACGCGGGCGCGAGAATGCAGTTGAACGAGGCGAGGTGGTAGCCACGTGGGTAGAGGACAACACCGCATTTAACGCCGAGAAGGCGTGCGAGTGCCTTCGCCGCGTAAAAAGTTCCGGAACCCGTCCCGATCACAACGCGAGGCATCGCGCCGTTGAATGACGTGCGATTGAGCGTCCGCCCTGGGCTTTTTAGGAGGGCGAGCGTTCGGATGCCGAGATGATCCAAGAGGTAAGAAAGCGCCTTGTGCACGGGCGAGCGGAAATGAACCTCAACGAGCGTCGTCTCCGCGCAACCGAGCGCACGCGCAAACGCTTTTGATTGATTCTCGTGCCCCGCCTTGCCATCCGTCAAAATGATTGCGTTCATTTCTTCAACTCCTCCGCCGAAAGCGCGATGCGCATCGTCTTGCGGCACGCCGACTTCAACATCTCCTTGACCGCCGCTCGCATCTGGCGCTTCGCCGAGGCCAGCGGCGCGGCAATCGTGCAGCCCGCCGCCTTGCGGTGGCCACCACCGCCGAACCGCGCGGCCAAAACGGTCGCATCCCAGTCACCGCGTGTGCGGATTGAGCAACGCGTCTCCTTTGTGCGATCGGGAATCTGGTAGAAGAAAAGCGCGATTTCGTTGCGCGTCACGCTACGCGGAATCTCAATAATATCCTCGGCCTCGGCCTTCGTGCCGCGCACGGCGCGGAAGTCGTCGCGCGTCAATGTCACCTCGGCGACGCGGCGGTTCTTCCAGATGTGAAGCGAGCGCCACGCGAGACGCTTCAATTCAATCGACTTGCGCGAGAACGTGCCATATATGATGTCATTGATGAAGGCTGTGCGGACGCCGTGCTTTAAAAGATCACTCGCCGCGAGGAGTGTGCGCGGCGACGTTGAGTCGTAGGCGAAGCGGCCCGAATCGGTAATCATCGCGACCCAAAGGGCCTCCGCGATGGCGCGATCCAACTTCCACTCGTTCCACTTCGCGAAGCGCCAGACGATCTCCGCCGTGGAGGAGGCCGTTGCATCGAGAATCTGCGCGACGCCAAATGACCCGTCATTCGTAACGTGGTGGTCAATGCAGAGAATTGGAAGAGCCTCCGCAATGGGGCGCACCTCAATCGGCATACGCGAAAGCGCGCTGTTGTCGAGTGCAATAAAGAGATCAAACGCACCCTTGCGGCGAATCAACGACCTCAACTTGCGCGGCGAGACAAAATCGGACGCGCCCTCCAAAAAAGCGAGTTTGCCGAGCGAATGGAAGTCCGCGGTCGCAAACGCCTCCTTGCCCGCCGCGCGCAAAAGGCGCGAAAGGGCAATCATTGATCCGACCGAATCCCCATCGGGACTCAAGTGCCCCGAAAGAAGGATGCGTTTCGCCCCACGAATGAGGCTTGCGGCTTTCTCGTAATCAACGCGTATGGACATTTTTTTGCGGCCTCTCTACTTTCCCTGTTCGGGCTTCAGATAGAGACGACAATGGCAGAGCCCGTGATAGGCCTTGTCGCGGAGCTGCGCCTTAAACTCGTCGCAGGGGCAGAAGAACACAGGGTCCTTGGCAAGACGGCAAGGGCAAAAGCCGTTCTTGCGTTTCAGCCCCTCGGCAACAAGCGAGGCGACCTTCTCGTCTGGGTTGCGGACAACATGATTCTCCTCAAAAAGCGTGCGAATCTCGGTCGAGGACTCCTTCGTCCTGGGATAAACCTTGAAGGTGACAAGCGTCTTGAGCGTCTCGATTTCACGCCATTCGTCCAGTCGCGCGAGCGAGTCTTCGCCAACCAAGAAGAAAAGGTCCGCGCCCTCATTTTCCGCCTTTAGCTCGCGCACCGTGTCGATTGTATAGGAAACACCGCCACGGCGGATCTCGCGGTCGTCCACGACAACCCGCGGCTCGTTCGCAAAAATGGCGCGGATCATCTCAAGGCGCGGCGGAAAAACAGGATTCTCCGCGCCGCCCTGCGCCGTCTTAAAGGGACTCACGCAAGCGGGGATAACAATGAGCGAGTCCAATTCCTGCAACGCCTTCATCACGACCTGATAATGGCCGTAGTGGAAAGGATTGAAACTGCCGCCGTAGATGCCGATTCTCATCGTTTCCCCTTCACGCGACGAGAATCGTAACAAGCCCTGCCACGAGACAGTAGGGACCAAAGAGCCAGAACCGATCGCTCTTAAGCGCAGCTAAAAGGAGTTTAAGCGCGAAATAGCCGACGACGGCCGCGACGGCCGCGCCGACGAAGCAGAGCCCCCAACTAACCTCCTGCTGAAGAACATCCGCGCGAAGGAAGGTCTCCGCCTTCGACATTTTGATGGCCTTAACAACTTCAAGAAGGGCTGCACCCACAATCGGCGGCGCGCTCATGAGAAACGAAAATTCGGCCGCCTTCTCACCGTCCACCTTCGCGGCGCGTGCGGCGACGAGCGTCATGCCCGAGCGCGAAATGCCTGGCAAAATTGCGACGGCCTGCGCGAGACCCATCCAAAGCGCACGCGAGAACGAAACGCCGCGATCACCCTTCGGCATGAAGCGCGTCACAAGAAGAACAACGCCCGTGACGAGAAGCGCGAAGCCGACTCGGCGCGGCTCAGCGAACGCCGATTCAATTTGATCCTTGAAGAAGATTCCAACGAGCCCCACCGGAATCGCCGAAACGACAATCTTTGCGACGTAAGTCCACGCGATAACCTTTTCCGTGATGAGCGGCGAGAAAAGCCCTTTCATGAGGCGCAGAACAATCGCCGAGTAGAACACGAAGACGGCGAGAAGAGTCCCGACATGAAGAAAGATATCAAGACGAAGCCCGACATCACCAAGACCAAGAAGTTCACGTCCGAGGACGAGGTGACCTGAACTTGAGATGGGGAGAAACTCCGCAACGCCCTGAAGGATACTCAAAACAAGAACGTCAATCATATCAATACTCTAATTGGCTCCCGCCGATGGTCTCGCGAATAATCGAGTCGCCCGGGACGAGATCTGGGGACGCGATGGTGATGGTTGAAAGGATGTCAAGGTAGCGATCAACAAGGGGCGTTGGGCCCGACTCAAGACGCGTACGCTCCAAGAGACCGCCGACATAAGGCTTCAGGACGGCCATCTCATAGGCGAGATACGAGTCAAACGTCGCGTCCGCCTGCGGCTTAAACGGATTGATCCAACGCGTCTCGCCCGCGCGCACATGCGGCCAGAGGCGAATCGTCTCGGCCGGCGACATCTTACGAAACTGATTGTCGCGCACCATGCGCCGCAAAAAGCGCGCCTCGTCGGGTTGCAGCGTTGATCCGTCCGCGAGAAGAAGCGACGGCTTCGGCTCCACGAAGAGGCGATACTTCGCCTCGTCTCCAACGCCCTCAGTCAGAATCGGATTGAGCGCGTGAATGCCCTCAATGATGATGATGCCGCCCGAGGATAGCGAATGAAACGCGTCCGTCACATACGGCTCGTGGCGGACAAAGTCAAAGCGGCGCACGGGAACGATCTCGCCCGCGCAAAGCGCGTTCACATCGGCTGCGAGTCGCACGCGGTCCACGCAGTCAACGTGCTCGTAGTCAAGATTCCCCTCCTCGTCGCGTGGTGACCGCCGATCGCCCACGAAATAGTCATCGGTCGAGAGGTGCAGAACCTCCGCCCCGTTGACGCGAAGTTGCGTCGCGAGCCGCTTCGCCGTCGTCGTCTTGCCCGCCGCCGAGCCACCCGCGACGAGAACGAGGCGAATCATGCCCCGCGCCGTAATCTCGTCTGCAACGCGCGAAAGTGTCTTGCACTGCCGCGCCTCCGCGACGCGGATCATCTCGCCAATCGTACCCTTCTCAACGGCCTCGTTGATCTCTTGAATCGTCATCGCTGTGTGCCTCCCGAGACGAGGTTACCATTCCATCCGAGTTTGTGCGCAAGAATGTCGTAAGGGTCGTACCCCTCGAGCGTGACAAGCGAGGCTGTCTGCTCACTTTTTGCAATCTCAAGGCTCTCCCCCGGCTTCAGCGTGAGGACGTTGCGCCCATCCGTCGCAACACCCACACACACCTCATTGCCATCCGTACGCGCGACGACACGGACAACGAGGCGCACGGCATCGCGAACGACAAGCGGACGCACACCGAGCGCATGCGGGTTCATCGGCGTCACAACAAGACTCGGCGAATCGGGCATCACAACGGGTCCGCCCGCCGCGAGCGAATACGCCGTTGAACCCGTCGGCGTCGCGACGACGAGACCATCGGCCATGTAGCGCGTGACGGGATGGCCGTCAATTGAAAGATCGAGAAGCGCGGCATGCCCCGTCAGGCCACGGACGATGGCAATATCGTTCAGAGCCGAGCCGACGAGAAGACCATCCGAGAGGCGGCGCGCGTTGATGCGCGTGCGCGGCGAAATTGAATAGCGCCCCGCGGCCAGAAGTGCGAGCGCGTGCGCGGCCTCCGCGCCACCGACGGCCGAGAGGTAGCCGAGCCCGCCAAAGTTAAGGCCGAGAACGGGCGTAAGAGGAAACTCATGAACGGCACGCAAGATGGTGCCGTCGCCGCCGAGGGCCACAACAACATCGGCCTCGCGGCTCGGAACTTCCGTAAGCCCCAGACGCACCGCCTCATCCGCAAGGCGCGCGCGGTTCGCCACGACATCGCCCTTCTGCGCGTTGCAATAAAAGTGAATTTTCATCGCGCCTCCTCGCCAAACGGCTCGCGAATGCGCACGGTCTCAAGAGAGAGAGCCTTCTTCGTCGCAAGGTCAAATGTGATGACCGCGCCCTCAAGCACAGAAGGACCTGAGGCAACCTCAAAGCGAGCGGGGAGCCCCGTCACAAACTTGCGCGTGACGGGGGCAAGGTCACGCCCGATCGACGAGACGTAGGGCCCCGTCATGCCGAGATCTGTCAGAAACGCCGTTCCCTTGGGAAGAACGAGCGCGTCCGACGTTTGTACGTGCGTATGCGTGCCGACGACACCTGTCACGCGGCCATCGAGGTAGTAGGCCATCGTGACCTTCTCACTTGTTGCCTCTGCGTGGAAGTCAATGAAAACAGGCACATCCTTGGGCATCTCAGCGAGCGCACGGTCGGCGGCCTTGAACGGGCAGTCAACGGGGCCCATAAAGACACGACCTTGGAGATTGAGGAGAGCGAAACGACAGGTCGCGGTCGTGACGAGGCACCAGCCCTTGCCCGGCGACTCGGCGGGGAAATTCGCGGGGCGAACGAGGTTCTCAATCGCGCCGATCTGACAGGCGAACTCCTTCTGTCCCCACGTATGGTCGCCGAGCGTAATCGCGTCCGCACCCGCCTCAAAAATCTCCTTTGCGAGCGCGGCCGTAAGACCTGAACCCGCCGCACTATTCTCGCCATTGACAACAACGGCCGAAAGGTGCATCTCGTTGCGAAGGCGCTTTAAGTGCGTCTTGAGCATGCGCCGCCCAGGGCCACCCACGACATCGCCAACCATCAGAATGCGCCGAATCGTCTCCATCTTGACTACTCTCTCTTCCCCGTACGCAACCACTCGGCGGCCGCCTTGTCACCGCGATAAGCCTTCGCCTTCATCGTCCAGATGAGCGAAAGACGCTCGTTCTTCTCAACGCCGACACCCAATTGATAGTCGGCGGCGACATAGTCCATACCCTCAGGATGCCCCGCGCGCGCCGCCGACATGAAGCACTCATGCGCGAGGACGGGGTTCGGCGGGCAACCGAGCCCGCGCAAATAACATGTGCCGAGGTTCACAAAACCATTCGGATCGCCCTTCGTCGCGGCCTGGCGAAAACAATCGTAGCCGCGTCGGACGGCCTTCATCTGCGCATTCGTTGCGCTGTCCGCGCGCGTTGCCGTCGCCGCTTGCACGAGCAACGTTCCATAGGCGTTGAGCGCCTGCACATTACCACCCTCGGCCGCCTTCTTGAGCGCGGTCATATCATTTCGATCGAGCGAAATGAGATACCACGCGAGGGAGTTGTTTGTCTTCTTCGCAAGTGCCTCAATTCGTCCGCGCGAATGAGCAAGACATTTTTCGGCAAACGCCTTGTCCTTCGTCGTTACGCCGATGACGAACTGCTGGAGGGGCTTTCCCTCCTTCGCCTCACGCCGCACGATGGCCTCGGCCTCGGCATACAGCCGCGGGCTTGTTGATGTCGGCGAATTGAGAAGCGTGACGAGCGCCTGCTCGGAGGTCATCACCGCCAGAATGATGGGCAAAAACGTCATCGTCTGTCAGCCCCCGCGAAAAGCGCGTGCGTCGCTAGATTCCGACAATCAAGACCATGATAGGCCTTCCACGCTTTCTTGCGCGCCGTAATAAAAAGCGTGCGCACGCGCGCGCGGAAATGCCACCACGGCGTGCGCTCAAGCTCCGTAATGTTGAAGCCATCACGGACGAGCGAGTAAACCTGTGGCAATGTGAAACCCGCCTGCTTGCGCGTCTTCTCGGGAACGATGAAATAGAGTCGCCCATCGGGCTTCAAAATGCGATGAGCCTCGCGCACCGTTTCGTGCGAGACGGCCTCAGAATCAATCATCGCCACCTCAAACTGCGCATCCTCGTAAGGGAACGCGCCCGAGGCAGGGATCGCGCGGTGGTCACGCCCGCGATAACGCGCGAGGCAGTCGGGGAGATCCTCCGACTTGAAGCCCACCGCGAGGCTCGTCCTTATCGGCCGCTCGTTAGGCACACGTCCCTTTCTTCGCGCGTCTCAAGATTCTTCATGCGCGCAACGCCCTTCTCAACATCGTCAGGACCCAAGAAGACCGCCTCTGCGGCGCGCGACGCGTCGGCGTGCGAGAAGAACTTCTTGGGCTTCTGCGCGTGGAGCGCAAGATCGACCAACTGGCCTTGAGCACGAAGCGATGTTGCGAGATCAAGCGCGGCATCGCGCTGCTCGGGAAACATGAAGCCAATGGCAACGCCCTTGCGCGCGTCTGCAAAGTCAGAACCGAGGCGCGCCTTCAGAAGTTCGGTGACGACGACGTCGCCAAAGCCGAGACCGACCGCGCTCGTCGGCTCACCGCCAATGGTCGTCAGAAGATTATCATAGCGGCCGCCGCCGAAGATGGCGCGGAACTCGCCCGCCGTGTCAAAGCACTCAAAGACGATGCCCGTATAATAACTCAAACCGCGGATGACGCCAATATCAAACTCAAGCGCGTCTGCGAAGCCCGCAACTTCGGCGAGATGGAAGAGTTCGACAAGCGCGGGGCACGCTTCATAACTCTTCGTGTCCATGATTGCGAAAGTCGCCTTCACCTCGTCGGGCGTGAGCCCGCCGTCCTTCAGCATCGCGGCGATTTCCTCGTCGGGCATCTTACCGCGCTTGTCGAGCGCGAGAAAGACCTGCGCGTGTTTCTCGGCGGCGATGCCGCTTTCAACGAGCAAGGTGCTCAAGAACTGACGCGACGAGACGTGCACCTTGAAATCAGACTTCTTCAAGCCCATACGGCAGAGCGCATCGACCGCCGCGCCGATGACCTCAGCCTCGGCGAGGATGGAGTCTTCGCCGATGATATCCATGTTCCACTGGTAGTGCTCGCGCTTGCGCCCCTTCGTCATGCGCTCGTAGCGAAAACATTGCGCAATCGTCGTCCACTTGAGCGGGAAGGAAAGCTCCTTTTGGCGCTGGGCGACCATGCGCGCAAGCGTCGGCGTCATCTCGGCACGAAGCGCGAGGTGACGTTCGGACTTGTCAAGGAAGTGGTAAATCTGCTCGCCGACCTCTTCGCCAGCCTTACGCGCCAGAAGCTCGTAACTCTCAACGACGCACGCATCATAGGGCACGAAGCCCGCCGCCGCGCCTGCCGCGCGGAAGGCATCAAAGACTCGCGTGCGCCAGGCCATATCTTCGGGATAGAAGTCGCGCATGCCGCGCGGCGGTTCAAAACTCACTTTCTCTGCCATTTGGAACTCCAAAACGATTTAGACCTATTATAGCAAATTTCGGCACGGCTTTTCCACCCCACCTCGCGTTTGAACGCAACTTCGAGAGCGCGTTCGTGGGGTCTTATCCCCGCCACGTCATCGCGCCACACGGGCATCCCCGCGCGTCAAGCCCGCCTCGTATAGAACGGACGAGCGACGGTGGGGAATTTCCGCAACAGCTCCTTGTCCTGCGTATAGAGAGGACAGTTCAGCTCCTGTGCCAGCGCGACGAACTGCGCATCGTAACCTGTAATGCCAAAGCGAGCAACAAGCTCGAACACGTCTTCAGACGCAGGATCGCGTTCATAGGCACGCAACGCCACACGCAAAGACTTGAAGAGTTCATTTGCCGTCTGCGCCGAAAGTCCACGCGAACGGATCATCGTCGAAAGGATGTTCATGACCTCCGACCGCCAGAGGACAGGCACATACCACTCACCGTCCTCTTCGCGAAGTTGCCGTGCCGCATCGGTCGCTGCGCTCTCGAGAACACACGACGCGATCAGGTTCGAGTCTGCGACGATCATCGCCGCCCCGCCTTCTTCGCCGCATCGATTTCTGCAAGGCTCGGCTTGCCGCCAACGAGCCGAACAGGCGCGGGAAACGCGGCTGGCTCAGTCATTCGCTCCATGCACCATTCCAGACAGTAGATGGTCTGCTGCGTCATCGAACGGCGGCTCTCCGTTGCCGTGCGGCGCAGCCAGTTGCGAACGCGCGGCGGCGCGTTTTTAATGAGAATCGCGGACATAACAGCCTCCTTGTGGTTTCAAAACGGTATCATTATACTATATTACCGGTTCTCATGCAAGAGCTCGACCTCACGCTCCGGCGCACGATTTTGAGCCGGAGGTCAAAAGACTCGATCAGATCTTTGCCGGATTAAGGATGTTCAACTCTGGATAGAGCGAACGAAAGTCGCTCTCGTTGCGGGTGATGAGACCGCCCACAGACTGCGCATACGCACCGATCAATACATCAGCAATCGGGCGCTTTGCGCTCGCTCCTGCACGCTTGCGAAGAACGTGCGCATACCACGCCTGATGCGCCGCAAGAACGGCCGCTCCGTTTCCCTTGAAGTCGAACTGAATCCACATCCGACGAAGGAATTCCGTCTGCGCATTCACATCGCCATTGAAGGCCGGGGCAAGTTCGACGAACGAAATCGGAGCGATCAACAGCACATCGTCAAGTTTAGACTGCAATGCCTGAGCCGACATCGCGGAAAACTCAGACTGGCCATCAAGGATGTCGAGAATGACGCACGTGTCAACAACCCAAGTCATTCTTCTTCGCCCTCGCGCAATTCCTTCATCCACTCTTCGGTAGAACGCGGAGTGTGAAACCGCGCACCATATCCGATCAAGTCGGCTATATGAGGTTTCTCACCCCGAAGCGGACGAATGGCAACGCCAAGATCCGCGCGTCCCGCAACTGCCGCATCTTTTTGCGTAGCGGCGACCAGAACGCAAGCGCGAACAAACTGCTCGAGCGTCGTCCCGTTGCGTTTCGCATAGACTTCGGCATCGTGTATGATCTCCGGCTCTATGTTCAGCGTATAGCTCATTCGTCTTCGCCTTTCTCTTCCTTGGGCGATATTATACCATAAAATTCATCACGATTAACAGATTATCAACTTCTCAATTCAAGGATTTCCCGGGCCCTTATCTCTTGACGCGCCTTATGCCGCGCCATTACAAGGTTCTGCCAAGGGCATTACGCCCTTAGGCCGACAGCCGACGTCCTTATGCCCGCCGACCTTTTTCAAAGACCATCATCTCTCCGCCCGAACAGCACAATTATCCGAACAGATGAGTAGATTGTACCAT
>CAVHJW010000026.1:0-16921 GCA_963636335.1 bacterium | reverse complement strand
TTAAATGTGGCGCGGTTGCTTTCGCTAAACACGGAGGACGGAGGAACACGGAGGCCTTGGGAGGTCGCTCCGCGTAAGGAAAGGATCTACATAAAGTCTCAATGTTAACCACGCCTCCCATCTACACGCACTTCACGCACACCGTCTACACGATCTTCACGTTCTACACGGACAAGAAAACTCCACGGACAAGAATAGCCCTATAGAACATAAAGAACTTAGAGATTTAAGAGGCGTTATCGTGACGGATGTAGGCGCGGGCGGAGTCTGTGGCCTCGTCTGCCATCTCGGGCGTGGCCTGAACACCTGCAAACTTCACAAGGTCAGCATGCTCGAGAAAACGCCTGAGATGTTCCGTCTGCTCCGCGCTTTGATCTTTTGAGTTTTTAAGCTCGTCAAAAAACTCTTCCGTTGTCAGGTGCGGCGCGCGAATGCCATATTTGCGCTGAACATAGCGACGCACGACCATCGTCAACTCCACATAGAAATCTTTGTAGCGTCCGCGACCAGGAAGCCCCTTCTTGAGAAGACGCTCCAACTCAACCCACGCACGCTCAACAGGGCTCATACGATGCTCCTGTACCTTCCGCGCCAAAAGACGAACGAGAAGGAAAACGAGAAAGCCGAGAACAAGAAGCGCAAAGACCGCGAGCGCAAGAAGCCCTGCCAATTTCCAGGACAGCGGCGGCAGATCCTTCTTAGGGTTCGCCTCCATGTCCCCCGTCACACTCTCGCGCGTCGGTGGATTCTCAAAGTAGAGAGGGCCAGCCACAAACGAGGCTTTTCCCCCATCCACCGAAACAGCGAATGGGCGAATCTTGTAAACATCCGCGCACGGTTCAGGGACAAGACGCCAGTTTGCGACGCGCGTCGTTGTGCCATCTTTTGCGACGTGAGGTTCCTCTTCAAAGTCTTCGGCAAGCGAGAAGCCTTGCACGCGATCGCGCAAATCAGGGAGAGACGCCTCATGCGCACGCGGTGTTTTCAACTCAACACGAAGAAAGAGGCTCTTCGCAGGATCCACGGCGCGTGTATCTGAAGAAACAACAAGTGTTGAGAAATCATTCCCGGCCGTCAAAAGAACGGATGCGATGAGGAAGAGAAATGTCATCACGCCTTCCTTTCAATATCAGCCCCAAGATGCGCGAGAGACTTTTCAACATCGACATAGCCCCGATCAATCGACTCGGCGTTCAAGATGCGCGTCTCCCCTTTGGCCACGAGAGCCGCAATAACAAGCGAGATGCCCGCGCGGATATCATTAGAACTGACGACACCGCCTGAAAGGCGCGCGGGCCCCGTCACCACGACGCGATGCGGATCGCATTGAACAATCTTCGCGCCCATTTGACGCAAGTGATCAATAAAATAAAGCCGCGACTCAAACATCTTCTCAAAAAAGAGACACGTGCCACGCGCTTGCGTCGCAAGAACAATCAAGATGGAAAGAAGATCTGACGGAAACGCGGGCCACGTGCCGTCGGCGAGCGAAGGAATCGTATCCCCTAAATCATACTTCATCCGCAAGCGACGCTTCTTCGGCACATAGTGAATGGTCCGCGCGCGCTCATCGTGCGTCCACGTGACACCAAATCGCGCATACGCTTTCTCTAGAACAATAAAGGGCGCGCGCTCAACATTCTCCAAGACGAGTTCGCCCCCCGTCACCGCCGCAGCGGCGAGATAACTGCCCGCCTCAATATAATCACAGCCCACGCGCGCCGTGCACCCCTTCAGCGAAGGAACGCCCTCAATGACAATTCGGTTTGTCCCCGCGCCCTCGATCTTCGCGCCCATTGAAATGAGCATATTCGCAAGATCAACGACATGAGGCTCGCAGGCGGCATTCATGATAACCGTTTCACCCGATGCGAGTGAGGCGGCCATCAGCAAATTCTCCGTCGCCGTGACCGAGGCCTCATCAAGAAGAATGTGCGCGCCACGAAGTTGGCCACGAAAAGAAAGCGCCCGCGCCCCCGAAGTCGCCTTCGCGCCGAGTGCGCGAAAGCCGTCAAAATGCGTATCAAGCCGACGATGACCAATCGCATCGCCGCCTGGTGGGGGCAACGAAGCGCGACCGAGGCGCGCTAAGAGCGGACCCACAAAAAGGAACGAGGTGCGAATGCGCGAAGCGAGAGTGGGATCAATCCGCGCCGTTTTAAGCCGCGTGGCCGTGAGCGTGAGCGTCTCGGCGGCGAGATTGCGCGTCACCTTCACACCGAACGAGCGCGCCGCCTCCAACATTGTCGCGACATCATCAATCGCAGGAACATTCTCAAGCGTGATGGGCTCCGACGTAAGAAGAGAGGCCGCAATCATCGGCAAGACGGCATTCTTATTGCCTGAAACGCGATGCGTTCCCGAAATCGGCCGTCCGCCACGAATGACAAGTTGCGCCATACGCCCATTCCCCTAACGCTTGCGGGCGCGCCGTTTAAAAAGCGCGCGCACGTCATTGATGTAAGCGGTCGCGGTGTCAAGCGAGAGAACATCAATACCCTCTTTCTTGAAAAAGCGCATCTTTTCCTCGCGCTCCACACGCGCATTTTCGGCGAACGCCTCACGGACGCGGCGCGAGGACGTATCCACGAGAACGAGATCGCCCGTCTCGGCATCTTCCATCTCAACAAGCCCAACATCTGGAAGCGTTGACTCGGCTTTGTCGCTCACGTTCACGCAAACAAGATCGTGGTGACGCGCCGTCGCCCGAATCAAGTTCTCACAAGGCCCTGTGCCCATAAAATCGCTCACCAGAAAGACGACAGCACGGCGCTTCTGAACACCATTGAGAAACTTTAAGGCGCCCTCTAAATCCGTTCCGCCCTGCGCTTCATCCTCCGCCGCGAGCACCTCGCGGACGAGGCGCATAACGCTGTCGCGCCCCTTGCGCGGCGGGATGTATTTGACGATGTGGTCCGAAAAGAGAATAAGGCCAATTTTATCTTGATTGCGAATCGCCGTGAGCGCCAGAAGCGCGGTCACTTCGGCGGCGAGTTCCATCTTTGAGCGATCAACACTCCCATAGCTCTGCGAGCCGGAGACATCCACAAGAAAGAGGATCGTGAGTTCTCGTTCCTCGGCAAAGCGCTTGATGTAGGGAACGCCCGTTTTCGCCGTCACATTCCAGTCGATCGTGCGCACATCATCGCCGACTTGATAAGGTCGTACCTCGTCAAACTCAACACCCTGACCCTTGAACGTCGAGTGATAGTCACCTGCCAGTTGATCATCGATCAACTTATTTGTGAGGATTCGGATCTTCCCCACCTTCGCCATCAACTCCTTGACGTCTGTCACGGCACGGGGACTTCAGAGAGAATCTTGTCAATGATCGTGTCGCTCGTCACGCCTTCGGCCTCAGCCTCGTACGTGAGAAGAATGCGGTGGCGAAGAACATCGTGCACGACTTCTTTCACATCCTGCGGTGTCGCGTAGGCGCGGCCATGCAAGAGCGCGTTGCCGCGCGCCGCCAAGTTGAGCGCGAGCGTCGCACGCGGTGAAGCGCCATTCTGAATCATCTCGCCCTGCGACTCGCGCGTCTTAAAAACGATATCGAGAATATAGTCACCGACCTTCTCGTCGCAATAGACTTCTTTCAACGTCGCGCGCAATGTCGCAACATCCTCAGGCGTACAAACAGCCTTCGCCTCGGGGACCTCCGCATTCTCGGCGAAGCGCTGCATAATGCGCCGCTCATCTGCCTTCGACGGCGTCTCGACGAGGCACTTAAACATAAAACGGTCGACCTGCGCCTCGGGGAGCGGATAGGTGCCCTCCTGCTCGATCGGGTTCTGCGTCGCGAGAACGAGGAACGGCGCGGGGAGACGATACGTCTCGTCACCAATCGTCACCTGCTTCTCCTGCATGGATTCCAAAAGCGCACTTTGCACTTTCGCGGGCGCGCGGTTGATTTCGTCCGCGAGAAGGAGATTTGTGAACACGGGGCCTTTCTTCGGCGCGAACTCGCCCGTCTTCGGCGAATAGATGAGGGTGCCCACGACATCGGCCGGCAAGAGATCAGGCGTAAAAGAAATACGCTTAAAGTCAAGGCCGAGCGTCTTTGCAAGTGTATTCACCGAGAGCGTCTTCGCAAGGCCTGGCACGCCTTCGAGCAAGATGTGCCCGCCTGTCGTCAACGCGAGAATCAGTCGGTCAATAAGTTTCTCCTGCCCGACAATCACCTTCGCGACTTCTTCGCGGATCTTCGTAACGAGTTCGCCCTGCGCTTTGATGCGGTTCGTTGCTTCTTTCAAGTCCATATTCGTCTATGCCCTTTCAAATAAAAATATTATACCACATCCAAAGAAATCATGTACGGGGTGCGCGGGATGGTTGAGAGCGTGAAGCGCGGCAGAAGGTCAGCAAGATTGAGACATTCCCCTTCCTTCGCCCAGCCGCATGTCGCGGCGAGACGACCGACGATCTCCTCGGGTCGCACGCCCATCGCACGATAGGCCGAAACGCGCGTGTCCCCGTGCCGTTTCGCGAGCCGCCGTCCATCCGCGCCAACGACGAGCGGCACATGGCAATAACGAAGTGGCGCGCGGTCAAGCGAATAGCGCGCGCGGAGAGAGGGCATAAGCGCCTCGGCCAATAGAATCTGCGCGGGCGTCGCCGCAAGTAGGTCATCCCCACGCACGACCTCGGTCACGCCCATCAGAAGGTCATCAATTGTCGCGGCGAGCGTATAGCCCGCACCGCCCTCGTCGCGCGCGAGCGGAAAATCGCCGAGCGTCGTAGCGACATTCTCAACGACCGAACCGCAGAAGGCATCCTTGAACGAGACAACGGCAGGCGGATCGACCTTAAAGCGCCAACACGGCGTGCGCGGCGCGATGGCGTCTGCGGCCTCGCGCCAACGCGCGAAGCGACCGCGGCATATCCCCGAATAAAAGAGCTGCTCACCGTCGTGCGGCGCGGACTGTGCCGCCTCCACATCGCGACGCGAGCAGACGCACGGGTAGACGCGACCTGCGCGCACGAGATCACTCAGGACATCCTTGTAAATCTCTTTCCGCGCCGACTGGACGTATTCTTCGTCCCAATCGAAGCCGAGCCACGTCAAGTCTTCAATCGCCGCCTTCGCCGCGCCCTTCTTGTCCTTCGGGTGGTCGAGATCCTCCATGCGCAAAATGACGCGCCCACCTGCGACCCGCGCGCGCAAGTAGGCAATCATGAACGTGCGCACGTTCCCCAAATGAAGCGCACCTGTTGGCGACGGCGCGAGGCGGCCGACGTAATTTATTCCTTCTCCCAAAACGTCTTCCATTCGGCCACAAACTTCTTTCTGAACGCATCGTCCTTGAACACCGCCTCGGTCGCACGATTCATGTCACGCGTCTCCAAAAGCGCGTTGAAGTAGTCCTTCTTCAGATTTTTGAACGGCTCAAAGCGCACGTGCGGCGCGCCCTTCTCCAAAAAGTAAACGAGCGAAAAGGCGAGGCGATACTTCAGAAGTCGATCTTCGTCGCTCCCCGCATAAAACGTGGCGTAGTCCATTTTGAGAAGCGGCTCCACGAGGTCGGCGAAGAGCGCAAAGTCAAGGCGCTCAAACGAACAAGGGCCGTCCGCACCGCCCTCAAAATACTGCGCATAGCCCTCATTGAGCCACGGCGAGACACCGAGGAACGACGACGCATACGAAAGATACTGATGCCATGCCTCATGGCGGATTGTCTCCAACAGTTTTTCTTCACCATCGGCGGGCAAGTAGGCCACGAGTTCGCGTCGCATCGGGCTCCAATACGCCGCGCTCCATGTCATCGCATCCAGCCCCGCGAGTGAGAGCGCGTCAAGATAATCCGTGCGATTCGCGTAAATGCGCGCAACAGAAAGCGTGTTCGAGAGATTGAGCAACGTTGGCACAGCCGCCGCATACGCCTGGCGCATGACCGAAAGTTCGTTCGTAAGCGTGGTCACGAAAGTACGGTCACCCGAAAGTGAGTCCAAAAGAATCCAGTCGTCGCCGTCCGTCACGTGCCACGAATCGTATGCGGCAACGGAATGCGCGACATCCGCCTTCTGAAGCGCACGCTCGTTCGGCCGCTCGCGCCCACGCGCCGCCTTCTTCGGTTGCGCAAAGCGTGCGTCATCCGTCTCCAAGAATGACGCCTCAAAGCGGCGGACGGCCTCGTCCATCTTGTCACCCTCGACGAGCGACCAGACGGCGAGACGCCAAGAGTCCTCCTTCTCAAATTGATACGCGCAAACGACCGCGGTTTCATTCGTCCCCTGCCAATACTGAATCTCGCGAAAACCACGCAGACGATGGCGCGGGGGTGTCGGCTCGTCCGCAATCTCAATGGGCGAGAGCGCCTGAACGGCCTCGCGCACCGCCTTCTCGTCGCGGCGATCCATTTCACTCTCGTGCGCGCGGAAATCAACACGCGTGATCGTGGCCTCATCATCCACGCGCGGCGGTCGTGTCGCAAGATGGGCGAGCATAAAAACGCGCCCCGCCTCATCCATCCACCGGCCATCCACCGACGTTGACACCCAGAGATCCACCTTTGAAAAGCGATCTTCAAGGCGCGGAACACCGTGCTCGCGGACCAAGAACGATGTCGCCCGCGGCATATCGAGCGGAAAGGGATTCGTCAAAAAGAGCGAAACGGCGAGAAGAAAAGACATCGCCTTAGAGCGCGCCCGTCGCGAGCGACGAGAAGGTCGTGATCGGTGTCGTGTCGCGGTAGTTGTCAAGCACCTGCCGCGCATCGCGCAAGAGTCCATTCAGCTCGTCATAGACGGCCGGGTCATTCGCAAGGCGCCCCAATGTCCCCTCGCCCGACTTGATGCGCGAAGAAATTTCGTTCAGGTTTTCAACGAGCGTCTTCGCGCTCGCGACAAATTCGCTCGCGTCAAGGCTCTCTGCCGCCTTACGGAACGCCGCGATGCCCGCCTTCATATCAGTGAGCGTCTTTTCGTCGCGCAGGCTGTCGGCGATCTCGGCAATACCATCAAAAGCACGGTCGGCGCGCGCCATCGCATTGGAGGTCGTGGTAACGACGTGGCGGAGATCGTGGTAGAGCGTCTCATCGGCCGAGAGAAGTCGCCCGACCGTCCCCTCGCCGCGCTCAATACGCGCCATAATCTCAGCAGCCTTCGTTGAAATCTCGCGCATCTTCTCAGACATGACAGCGAAGTTCGTGACGACCGTCTCAACCTCGGCGCGCGACGTCAGTTCGTTCAAGTTGCGCGCAATTTTCGAGACATCGTCCATCCAATCGATCGGTTTTTCGCCAGCGATGAAGGCACCTTGAAGTGGCATCACCTCGCCTGTCCCCTCGTCAAGATTCAAGTAATAACCGCCAAGCATTGAGAGCGTCGCGACGCGCGCGCGCGCATTCGTGCGCAGAATGACGTGATCGTCAATGAGCGCGACAACGACAAGATTTGTCGCCGTCACCTCAACATGGTCGACCGCGCCCACCTTCGTGCCGCGATACATGACATTGTCGCGCGCTTTGAGGCCACCCACATGTGTGAACGAAATCCTCACGGGCACGCGATTTCGCCCTGCGAGGACATCCACCCCCGAGATGACAATCGTGAAGTAGGCGAGTAGAAGCAAGACAACGACCATAAAGAGGCCGACGATGGCTTGCGAGAACGTTTCGTTTTTCCGTTTCATGAGACTTTCCCCCTTGCGGCGGCAACATATTCCGCGACATCTGGATCGGTTGAGCGAATAAACTCATCCGGTGCGAGGCAGGCAACAACGCGCGCATCTTTCAGCATCAAAATGCGGTCGGCGACCTTCAGAACCGAGACGAGATCGTGCGTGACGAGAACCGATGTGACGTGACGCGACGTGTGAATAGAATCAATCAGCGAGATAATGCGCATGGAGGTGACGGGGTCGAGACCCGACGTCGGCTCGTCGTAGAGGACGAGATCGGCCTCGCGCACGATTGCACGCGCGAGCCCCGCGCGCTTCTGCATGCCGCCCGAAACCTCGGCGGGGTAGAGGTCGGCCGAATCGAGAAGGTCGACGGCCGAAAGCGCCTCCGTGACGCGACGATCAATCTCATCTTCATGGAGGCGCGTTGTTTCACGAAGCGGCAACGCCACATTCTCGGCGAGCGTCATCCACGCGAGGAGCGCGCCCGACTGAAAGAGGTAGCCAATGCGATCTGTCGTGGTTTTCACTTCGCCCGCGTCGGGAGAAAGAAGCCCCGCGATATGCTTGAGTGTGACGGATTTACCCGTTCCCGAAGGGCCGACGATGGCAAGTACCTCGCCCTTCTCAACTGTGAAGGAGACGCCGTTTAAGACAACCTTCTCGCCAAAGGCCTTCTTTACGTTCTGAAACTCAACGATTGTCTCCAAAGCCCCTTCTCCCTTTATTCGCAGAAGACCCGCGTCATCATGTAGCCCGAGATGAGAATCGCCAAAAATGAAACAATCACCGCACGTTGCGTTGACTTGCCAACGCCCGTCGCCCCCTGTGACGTTTGAAGCCCCTCCCACGACGAAATCGTTCCAATGAGAAGGCCGAAGACCGCTGACTTGAAGAGGCCGAGCATGAGGTCGTGGCGCGTCGCCATCCAGAGCGCGCTTGAGACATACTGCGAGTAATCCACGCTCAACTGCGTCATCGCGACAAGACCGCCGCCGAGGGTGCCAATCATCGCGCTATAAAACGCAACGACGGGCGCCATCAGAACGAGCGCGAGGACGCGCGGCGCGACGAGAAAGCGAACGGGCGAAATGCCCATCACATGCAAGGCATCAATCTCCTCGTTGACTTTCATCGTCCCCAATTCCGCCGCGACGGCCGAACCGACGCAAGCCGAGAGGCAGATGCCACAGCAGAAGGCCGCCATTTCCCTAAGGAGCGTCAGCATCACCGCCGCGCCGAGGAACGACTCTTGATTGAAGCGCGCGAGTTCAACACCCACCTGCAACGCGAGAATCATCCCCATAAAAAGCGAGACGACCGTGACGACGGGGAGCGTGCGGATGCCCGTCGCGTAGAGCTGGCGAAAGAGGTCACGCCGCGCATCCGCGTGGAGAATGACGTGCGGAAAGAAGCCAATCGCGCGGGCGAGCAAAAGACCGACGCCGCCAACAGATGCGAAAAGTTGAATCGTGCGTGACATGGCCTCAAGGCCGCGTGGAGGCCTTCTTTTCCTTTGCGTGCGCCTGACGCTCAACCGCCGCCTCAAGCCGACGCTTCGTGTCAAGGACGGCCGCCGCATCGGGGATAATCTTCAGCGCCTTCTCAATATTCGTCCGCGCCGCCTCGTACTTTTTAAGCTCAATCTGAATCATCGCGAGGTTGTTGTAGACGGCCGGCTCGTTCGGCTTTCTCAAGAGCGTGCGCATGAGGTAGCGCTCGGCAAGAGAAAGTTGGCGAAGACGTTGGTAATACATACCCATCGCGAAATTCGCATCAGGATTATCGGGGTCAGCCGAGAGAATCGTCTCGGCGTAAACCTTGCCCATCGTGAAATCGGCGCGCACAAGAGCAAGTTGCAAGCCCTCGCGTGGGGTCAGAGCCTGCATCATAAATGACTGACGCTTTTCCATCGCCGCGACGAGATCTTGATACGTCTTGTTGCAGTCATTGAGCTGCTTAGCGAGAAGCCCCTCCAAAATCGCCTCGTCCGCGAGGCCGTGCGCATCGTCAACCTCGCCACGATAGAGACACATCCGCGCGAGACGCCACTGCGCCGCGTAGAAGGCGCGCGAGATGGCGCGATCGGTGCAGGCCTTGATGCCCTTCGCGTAGGCGTTGACGGCAATCATACGGCGCGCGAGGTCGTAGGCGCGCCTGACGCCGTCCATGCGCTCCGCCTCATTACGAAACCCCGCCGGGCGCGAAAGAACGCCACCCATCGGCGGCAGCGGGCGACCATCGCGTTTCCAGAGATCAAAGCCCATGAGCGCGGCCGTATCGGCGAGGCGCTCGGGCTTGTCGCGGATCCATGACCGGAGACCCGTCGCCGTGTCAAAGCGGAATGAAAAGAGATCTTCGCCATCCTTGAGATCGCGCGTGCGGAGGTAGCGACCGCGCGCACCCACGCCGCCCATAAGCGAGTAGCAGGTAAGCATTGAGCCCTTGTCGCGCGCGACAAGTTCAATGACGGGGTCAAGGTTTCCATCCGTAAAGAGAACCTTCTTATCATGCGCCTCGCGGACGACCTCCTCGGCAAAGTCGTTGACCGCCTGCATCATTTCACGCGTTGCCTTTTTGACACCGCCTGGAACAACGAGCGCAAGTGCAATGATCGGCACAAGGACGAAGACGAAAATGCGCAGGAAGACTGACGTACGCGAGAGCGCCCGCCCGTCGATATCCGTCGTCATCACCTCGTTGATGCGCTGGGCATCGCGGTCCGCGTGATCTTCATCATCCTCATCGTCGGAGCTCATCAGAGACTCAATCATGGCGTGGTTGCGGCAAAGCGAGTCCACACCGAGGACGGCCGCCGACATCGCAGCTGTCGCGGCCAAGCAGAAAAGCCCCATGGCAAGCAACGTCGGCGAGGCGACGTCGAAGTGCGTCCAGAACAGAAAGACGGGGATGTACGAGGCCTGCGTCAGCGCGAGGATGCCGCAGACGAGATAGACAAGACCCGACGAATAGGGCAAGAAACGTTCCTCATCAACGCTCGTGTTAAAGCGCACGCACGCAATCACGAACGGAACAACGCAGAGGCTTAAGAAGACGATCCAACCAAGGGGGCCAGCAGCCGACTTGAAGGCATTGAAGTAGGTGTGAAGATAGATCATCGGCACATCACCGAACGACTGACCGAGTGCCCGCGTGCCGTCGTGCGCGAGGAAGCACCAACTGTTCAGCACAACGCCAATGACGAATGCCGCAATAAAGAGGAACGTCATGTGCCACTTACTCACCTCAAAGGCCGACGCGCGGAAGATCGGCGAGAGGAAGGTGGGCGCGGCCTTGTAGATGAAAATCATAACGCCGATGAGGACGGCTGCGAGCGTGAAACCCATCGCCGTCGAGGCGGCGAGAAATCCGAGGAGCGCAGCCGCGCAATACGCGAGGCAAATCGCCTCCTTGCGAAGGAAGGCAAAGAAGAGCTCAAGCGCGCCGAGCAAAAGGAGAATTGTGAGTGCCGTCGGCGAGAAGCACTGGAACGCCATCCAGACGGGCTCGGAGAAGACAAAGAAGATGATGCCAATCGCCGCCGCAAAACGCATCACGCAGACGCGCCGAAAGGTGCGGCGCGCGCGCGCGAATGTTGTGAAGAAGAGCAGTTCGCGCAAAATCACGTAACCGAGGAGGACGAGGATCGCGAGCGAAAGATGCCCCATAAGTCGCAGGACGAACGAGCCGAAGCCAATGCCGAAGACGGAATAGACAAGCGAGGCGATGAACGTCCAACTCCCCGTCAAGATATTCGCAGAAGGCCGAATGGAAGCGGCGACCGATGCATCCTCCCAGAGCGAGGGGTGAAGGCCAGGAATCGCAAAGGCGATTGAGAAGAGGAAAACGAAGATGGCCAAAGAGCCAGCAATGACTAAATCGCCCAGTCCGATTCGTTCGGCCTGAGCGATGTCCTCTTTCGGAAGAGTCTCGTTCTTCATTCTTTAGACTTTGCGACGCTTGAGCGAAACGAGCGAGAGACCAATCAGGAGCAGGAGACCCGTCGTCGGCTCAGGGACGGACTCATAATTCTGAGCATGCCAAGGCGTGACAGACGGGACACTTGAAAGTGTCGTCACGATGTGCGTAGAAAGATCCGCGTAAGACACCGTTCCGCTCTTCGCAACCGTTGTCACATTGCCAGCCGACTCAAAATTGGCAAGTTCAACATAGAACGAGTAATTATCCGCTGCATAAGTCGACGAGATATCATATTTGTTCGGAGATCCCGCAGTCGCCGTCGTCTGAAGCTTCGTTGCAGTCGTTCCATCAGTCGCCCAGAGTTGATACTGATTCACCGTGCCTGAAATCGATGAATAGTCCGTAGTATCAACCTGCCACAACAAATACGAGGCGTTCGCAAACGATGCCGCGAGGAGTGAGACAGAAAGAACAAGAATACGTTTCATTTAATTCTGATGCTCCATTAGAACAAAAGTAAGATCAATTGTTGGCAGGCGTCGTTGTAGGTGCCGTCCATGTCACCGTTGCCGCTTGCGTCGCGCCCTTCGCGCTCACGTACCACGCGCCCAAGCCCGCCGTGATTTTGGCGACCGTTTCGTCAATCGTGTCTTTGTTCGTTGACTCATCAAAGCCTGTCACCTTGCCCCACTTTGAGTTACGATACGTGAGAACCGTTGAGTCAGCAAGCGCAATCATATCGCCCGGATTGACATTCGCCCACGTCGCGCCCGTGTTAAGGTCAATATCGTCAACGGACGGCGGCGCGAGAAGTGTGTAAGCGGGAGCGTCAGATGTGCCCTTCGCCATCGTGGTCGTAATCGCCTCCGTTGAGGTCGGAACCTGACCATAGAGATAAACTGACGTCTCGGTCGTTGACGTGCGCTTCAGAAGGAGCGCATTACCACGCTTGAGCGTCTGATCAGCCTCTGCCGTAACAATGGTCGTCTTACCATCCGAAACAGAGGTTGCCGCCTCCCACGTCTTGTCGTCTTTCAACTGCCAAACCTGATACGCCTTTTTCGCCGTATCGTAATAGAATAACTGATCACCCGCCGTCAGGTTCGCCGTCTTGATGACATCCGTCACCTTGATATCCGTGTCGGTCGTCGCAACGCCGAGCCACGGAATCGCAATGAGTGCCTCAGAGGCAGTTCCAATATCAACGCGCAGAAGACCGAGTGTGTTGCCGCTCTCAACCGTGGTCGTCGCGGCAGAAAGTGAGGAAGCGAGCGTAAGAGCGCAAGCAAGAGCAAGAAGACGATTCATAAGCTTTGACCTCCCTTTTTATTTCACCTTAATCGAGAAGAATTGCGCGGCATCTTTGTCAACCGTCATTTCGATTGTCGAATCACCCTTGTCAACAACCGTTGACGTGACATCACCCTGCTTGTCAAGACCGCCCTTCACTTCATAGGCAAGGCCCGGGAGGATGTTGGCAACGGTAATCTTCACCTCGCTACCGACAAGCTTGAAGTCTGTAATCTTCGGCGCGGCGAGACCATTTACATCAACAAGACCCGCCGTTGTGGCCTTGAGTGCAACATCCGAACCATCAGCTGCCTTCGTCGCGTCAGTCGTGACGGTCGCAATCTTTGATGTCGTGGTGGACGAGGCGTAGGTCTTGGCCGCAACGGAGCCCGTGACGATCATCTGATCTTTGGTGCTCCCGCGCGTATCAAGAAGATAGACCGCGTAGACACCGCCCTCCGGCGCAACGGTCGAGTCAATCTGATAGCAGACGAACGGGCAACGGCCGCCCTTCGCAAGCGAGCTCTTATAAATCACCTTCTGGGCAGGATCAACCGCCTCGCCCGCCGTTGTGAAGCCCGCGAACGCCTCGCCCGCCGTCCAGACGAGCGCGTAGTATTCACCGTCTTTCACCGTTGTGCCGTCCTGATACGTATCAGGACCAGGCGTTGAAAAAGTAATCAAAACATTGGCCGCGTCGGCGAAGAGATTCGTCGCCATAAGCGCACATGCGAAGAATGAAACAATGGATGATGCTTTCATGTTTTCTTTCTCCTAATATCTTTATCTATTTGAAATTATACTAAATTGAGCGCGTCCACGTCAAGTGAGATTCTTAATGTGGTCGGCGGCTTGCGAACAGACGCAATCCAACGCCACGCGCGCACGATTGCCGCGCTCGAAAAAGCGCGCATGACGACCTGCCAACGAAAGAGGCCGTCCGCCTTTTCAAGTGCGCTCGGCAGCGCATCGCTCACAACAATCTTCTCGCCCTTGCGCGCCACCGATGCGGCGTAGTTTTTGAGCGACGATGCATACATCTCGGCCCACGAAGAGACTTGTCCCATTGACTTGCCGACGAACGAGATAATCGCGAGATGCGAAAACGGCGGATAGAAGAGACTTTCGCGCTCCTTCAATTCCGCAGTAGCAAACGCCGCGTAGTCGCCACGCGCGGCGAGGCGAAAGACGGCGTTTTCAGGGTCGTTCGTTTGAATGAAGACCTCGCCTGGCAACTCGGCGCGGCCCGCGCGCCCTGCGACTTGCGAGAGAAGCTGATATGTTCGCTCGGTCGCGCGAAAGTCGGGCATTGAAAGCGACGAGTCGGCATTGAGGACGCCCACGAGCGTGACATTCGGAAAGTCAAGTCCCTTCGCGATCATCTGCGTACCAATCAGAATGTCGGCCTCGCCGCGCCGAAAAACGCCAAGAATCTCGTCGTGCGAATGACGGCGGCTCGTTGAGTCGGCGTCCATGCGCAAGACACGCGCCGACTTGAAGCACTTGAGGAGCGCCGCCTCGGCGCGTTGCGTACCGATGCCGCGATACGTGAGGCGCGACGAGCCGCACGCGGGGCACTTCGGCGGAATTGGAATCCAGCCGCCGCAGACGTGACAACGTAGACACTGGTCGGCGCGGTGGTAGGTGTAAGGCATCGCGCGATCCATTGACGAACAGTTGGGGCACGAAATCACATTCTCGCATGATTCGCAAACAACCTGGCGCGAATAACCGCGGCGATTTAAGAAGAGAATCGTCTGCTCATGACGTTCAAGGCGAACAGCGATGGCATCCAGAAGCTCGCGCGAGAAGATCGCGCCCTCGAGGCCGCGCGAGACGAGATGAACCTGCGGCAACGAGCCGCGCCCCGCACGGTGCGTGAGCGTCAAGAGGCGGTACTTCCCCTTCTCAACATTGTGCCACGTCTCAAGCGCGGGTGTCGCACTCCCCAAGACAACCTGCGCGCCCTCCGTCGCGCCGCGCAAAACGGCGACATCGCGCGCGTTGTAGCGAGGCATCTCGTCTTGCTTGTAGCTGCCTTCATGTTCCTCGTCAACAACGATGAGGCCAAGATCTCGAACGGGCGCCCAGACGGCCGAGCGCGGACCCACGACGACGCGCGCCTCGCCCGCGCGAATGCGATGCCACTCGTCGTAGCGCTCGCCGTCCGAGAGCGCGGAATGAAGGACGGCCACTTTGTCGCCAAAGCGCGAGGCAAAGCGCTGAACGGTCTGAGGCGTGAGGGCGATTTCAGGGACCATCACAATCGCACCGCGCCCCGACGCAAGTTCGTGCGCAATTGCCTGAAGGTAGACTTCCGTCTTGCCCGAACCCGTCACGCCGAAGAGGAGGTGGGGCTTCGTCTCGACCGATGCCACAATCGCGTCAAGCGCGGCCTTCTGCTCGTCATTCAGGGCAAGGGGCTTTGTGGGCAGAATGCGATGGGCGGCAAGCGGGTCGCGCCGGCGCGCATGCGGCGCAATAGAAAGAAGACCCAAAACGGCGAGTTGGCGCAAGGAGGCGGGCGTCGTCTTCAATTCGCGACAGAGGCTCGCCATCCAACCGCCGCCGAGACGCGCAATATTCTCAACGAGCCACGCCTGGCGTTTTGTGAGAGGTGTTGCGTTATTTGATTGCGGCGCGGCGGGCGTTTTTGCGTTCTCTTGCGCTGTTGCCACCTCAACGAAGAGTTGCTCCTTCGCGTGTGCATTCTTCTTTAAGACGGCGGCGGGCAGTGCGGCCTTCAGCACCGACTCAACGGGCGAGGCTGTGTAGGCGGCGACGCGCCGAACGAGTTCTAAAAGCGCGGGCGAGAAAAAGGGAGTCTCGTCAACAATCGCCGTAATCGGCTTAAGTTTTAATTTTGTGGGGGGCTGCTCCGGCTGGGTCTCGGCGACCGGATCGGGCGACACCGCCATCGCAAAACCGCGCGCCTCACGATGGCCGAACGGAACGGAAAGAAGCTGGCCGACAGCCAGCTTCTCTTTGAGCGCTTCGGGCACTTCGTAAGTGAAGAGCTTATCGAGCGCGAGGTCGATGGCGACCTGAACGAGCACTTACTTCGAGGTCGACGGCTTGAGGTAGTCAATCTGCGCGTTGTCAGAGAACGTCACCGTCTGCTTGTCGTAGATATCGGCCAGCGACTGATAACGACCCTTGTAGACGCTCGCGGCGCCGCCCTTGTGAATGACAACGGAGGCCTTCTTGCCGAAGGGCTGCGTGTAAGCGCTGTCCTGCTTAACCTGCGTCGTCTGCGAGAGCGTGTCAAGCGTGGAGCTCTTCGCAAACGTATCGGTCGAGAGGTTGCGCGAGACGAGAACGGGGATGACGTCGGGCATATCGTCGGTCAGGTCCGTGACGATCTTCCACGCGATGCAACCCTTGAGCGACTTGTTGCCCTTGTAGGCAGGAACACCCGCACCCGAGAGGAACTTGATGTCAACATCAACGAACGGGCTCCATTCCGTCGTGCCGTAGCTGTCCATATCAAAAAGATCCTCAAAATAGGAATCGGCGTCGGAGGAATACTTCTTATCGGCAATGTCATCGCCCGTGCCGCCCGCCGTGTCGCTGTTGTTCTTCGGCCACACCGACTCGCGACCGTGGCTCTCGCGGTCAACGTTCGCCTGCGTGATGCCAATGAAGAGGTTACGACCGTGCATCGAAAGCGCATTCGTCTGCGCCGAAAGCATGGCGGATGAAATCGCCGGGAAGAGGGCACCCATCAAAATACCGAGAATGCCGATAACGACGAGAAGTTCAACGAGCGTAAAGCCACTTTTCTGCTTATTCATGTTTTTGCCTCTTGGTTGAATGAAGTAATTGTTTCTATTATCGCACATTTGCCGATTCCGTTCAAGTGCCTTTTTGGCCTTTTTGGCCTTTGGCGATAGCATACTAAGCACTCCTTTACAGGACAGAAGTATGCTAAATCATGTCAGTTTTAGCAACCGCAAATCGGCGATTTTATCAACGTTGGAAAAGAAGCCTAGGGTCAGGGCGTCATGACATGCGCCTCGCCGGCGTAAACCCGCTCACCGCCGACATCAAGCGAGCCGTCGGGCATGATGCCGCCCGAGAGGCCGTGGATGG
>CAVHJW010000025.1:0-17071 GCA_963636335.1 bacterium | reverse complement strand
CGCGAGCTGGGTTCAAAACGTCGTGAGACAGTTTGGTCCTTATCCTCTGTGGGCGTAGGAAGATTGAGGGGAACATTCCCTAGTACGAGAGGACCGGGAATGACGAGCCTATGGTGTTTCGGTTGTCGCGCCAGCGGCAGGCCGGGTAGCTATGCTCGGAACGGATAAGCGCTGAAAGCATCTAAGCGCCAAGCCTCCCCCAAGACAAGTCTTCCCAGTGAGCAATCACTCTAAAGTCAGGTCGTAGACGACGACCTTGATAGGCCGAAGGTGTAAGCCCCGCGAGGGGTTGAGCTGATCGGTACTAATCTGACGTGCGGCTTAGCTTATTTTTATCATCACTTCACTTGAATGTGAGATCATTCTTCTCGCATCTCGTGATGGGTTGTAAATCTCTTTAGTTCCCATTCTCGGAACGGCAAATTTTGCCGGTGGCCATAGAGGAGTTGTCATACCTGTTCCCATTCCGAACACAGAAGTCAAGGGCTCCATCGCCGAGGGTAGTGCGGGACTCGCCCGTGCGAGAGTAGGACGCTGCCGGCTTTTTTTATTTTTTTATCATTTTCTCACGTTCTGGACGCGCGAAATATGATATAATTCGTGGAATGCAAAATGACTTCCTCGTATTCGACCACGTGACAAAGCGCTTCGGTGCTTTGACCGCTGTCAACGATGTCTCGCTCGCGGTGAGCCGCGGCGAGTTCTTCTCGCTCCTGGGTCCTTCGGGCTGCGGCAAGACGACGCTTTTGCGCATGCTCGGTGGCTTTGAAAAGCCAGATTCGGGGCGCATTTATCTGGAGGGGAAGGACATTACAAATTTACCGCCGAACGAACGGCGCGTTCATACTGTCTTCCAGAATTACGCGCTTTTCCCGACGATGACGGTGTGGGACAATATCGCCTTCTCGCTCAAACTCGCGAAGAAGCCGAAGGCTGAGATCGAGAGTGATGTGGAATCAATCCTTGAGATGATTCAGCTTTCGGATCAGGCGTGGAAGTATCCGCATCAGCTCTCGGGCGGCCAGAAGCAGCGTGTCGCAATCGCGCGCGCGCTCGTTGATCGTCCGCAGGTTCTTCTTCTCGATGAGCCGCTGGCCGCGCTTGACTTAAAGCTTCGCCAGCACATGCTCCTTGAACTTGACACGATTCATGATCAAGTCGGCATTACGTTTCTTTATGTGACGCACGACCAAGGCGAGGCGATGTCGCTCTCAGATCGTATCGCCGTCATCAACAAGGGCCGCGTTGAGCAACTGGATGTGCCCGCGAAAATTTACGAGGCGCCCGCCTCGCGCTTCGTCGCCTCGTTCATCGGCGACACGAACTTCCTCTCGGGTGAGATTGTCTCGGTTGAGGGCGACTACTGCTTCATTCAGGTTGAGGGCTTTCCGCTCGTCAAGGCGTTCAATGATAAGGCGTTGCAGGTCGGTCAGTCGGTTGACCTTTCCGTCCGCCCTGAGAAGATTCGCGTCACGCTTGCGCCCCCTTTGCCAGAGAAGGGCGCGGCCATCAACGTCTTCCCCTCGAAGGTCGAGGATATTGTCTACCAAGGTGTCTACACGAAGTTTTGGGTTCGCTCGGGGAGTCTTAAGATCGCGGCCCTCAAACCGCACTCGCGTTTCCTTCTCGATCAGGAACCGATCACGTGGAATGACGATGTCTTTGTCTGGTGGCATCCCGACGATGGCTACATGGTGGAAGCGACGCGATGAATAATCCTCTCCGATCCACGCGCACGGAGTGCCTCGTCACGCTGCCGAGTTTTCTCTGGCTGCTCGTCTTCTTTGCCGTTCCCGCGATTATCGTCCTCGCGTTCACCTTTCATGGGCAGGATGCCTCGGGCGGTGTTGGCGACTGGTCGCTCTCAACATGGCGTGAGCTTGTTGACCCCGACTACCCGGCCATTGTCTGGAATACGATTCGCATCTCGTTCATTGTGACATTTTGGTCAATCGTTCTCGCGTTGCCGTGCGCCTATGCCATCGCCCGCATGAAGTCGAAGTGGCGGCCCGTTGTGGCGGGTGCCATCATGCTACCGTTCTGGACGAGCTTCGTTGTGCGCGTCTTCGCTTGGAAGACGATGCTTCACCCCGACGGTTGGCTACAGGCGTGCTACCTCGTCTTCTTGCGTCTACGGGAGTGGCTCTTTGATTGGCTCCCCGCCGTCCTGCAGAACGCGCTCGTCAGTCTCGGTCTCGCGTCGCCGCTGCCCGTTGATCCCGCGACCTCAACCCTGCTTGACTCGGAGGCGGCCGTCATTCTCGTCTCGGTCTACTCGTTCTTGCCCTTTGCGATTATGCCCATCTATTCGGCCGCCGAGAAGTTTGACTTCTCGCTTCTTGAGGCGGCGCGTGATCTTGGCGCGAAGAACTTCTACGCCTTCCGCAAGATCTTCGTCCCGGGGGTGCGGCAAGGGCTCGTCTCCGCCGTGCTCATGGTCTTTATTCCCTCGATTGGTTCGTACGTGATCCCGCAGATGCTCGGCGGCACGGACTGCATCCTCATCGGCAATAAAATCTTTATGCGCGCGATTCAGAACCGCAATATCCCACACGCCTCAGCGCTCGCAACGTTGATGGCCGTCTCGGTTCTCATCCCGCTTGGTCTCGCATTTTGGTGGAAGCACCGTCAGGAGGCGCGCGGTAAGAAGCGCCTTGAAGAGCAAACAGCGCGCCTCGTCATCGCAGGCGGTGGGAGGGCATCATGAAGCGCTCCATGTTCTCGGTCGTCGTCCTCGGTCTCGTCCTCGCGTTCCTTTACGTGCCGATTTTGCTCGTCGTTGCCTACGGCTTCGTGCCGAACGGCGTGACGATGAGCTTCTTCGACTCAACGGGCTCGTTCGCAGGTCTCACAACACGGTGGTATGAGCAGATTTTCTCGGCGCGCTATGCCGTCCGCCCGCTTCTCGCGAGCTTTTGGCTCTCGCTCACAATCGCGGGGCTCTCAACGCTCGTCTCTTGCGTTCTCGGCACGACGGCCGCGCTTGCGCTCCATCGTTGGAAAGACCGCCTCCAATCCCTTCACCACGCGCTCGTCTGGACGCCGCTTGTTATGCCCGACATCCTGATTGGCATCTCGCTTCTCATGCTCTTCGTGGCCGCGCGCGTCTCATGCGGTTTTTGGACAATCCTCATCGCGCACGTCACGTTCTGCGTCTCGTACGTGGTTATGACGCTTCTTGCGCGGCTGCAAGACTTTGATGATCGTCTCGTTGAGGCCGCCTTTGACCTTGGCGCGGGGCCGTGGACGACATTTTTCAAGGTGGAGTTGCCCATCCTCTTCCCAGGCATCGTGGCGGGTGGCCTCCTCGCGTTCACGCTTTCAATTGACGATGTCGTCATCACATCGTTTGTCAACGGCGCGGGCACGAACACGTTCCCGACCTACGTCTCGTCCATGACGAAACACTCAAAGAACCTGCCTGCGGTCTTCGCGCTCTCAACGCTGATGCTTATTTTTACCTGCGCGCTCGTTGGCATTTCGAAGTTCTTGACGCGGGGCAACACGCGCAAAAAATGAGCCTCGTTCGCTCAATTTTCACCGTCGGGTCTCTGACGATGCTCTCGCGTGTTCTCGGGCTTGTGCGCGAGATGCTTCAGAGTCGTCTCATTGGCGCGGGCGTTGAGCAGTCAGCGTTCACGCTTGCGTTTGCCATTCCTAATATGGCGCGTAAACTTTTTGGTGAGGGGGCTCTAACGGCGGCGTTCGTTCCGCTCTTTAAGGGCGAGGTTGAGAAGGAGGGGCTCGAGAAGGCGGCCGCCTTCGCGCGCACGGTCATGACGCAGGTGCTCCTCCTTCTTGGTGCGCTCGTGGTTCTCGCGCTCACATTCCTCGTGGGAACGCTCTCCTTCGCCGATGCGCTCTCGCCGCGTGCGCGCCTGACGCTCTCACTTGTGGCCATCTTGATCCCCTATATGCTCGCCATCTGCGGCGCGGCGTTTGGAATGGGCGTCTTAAACGCGCTCAATAAATTCAAAGCCTCGAGTTTTATGCCGGCGCTTCTGAATCTCATTTGGATTGCAACGCTCGGTCTTCTCGCCTTCTTCCCAAGTCTGTCGGTTGTCGTGCGCGTTCGCCTTGTCGCGGGGGCCATTCTTTTAGGTGGCTTTGCGCAGATGATTTTCATGTTTGTTTCAATGGCGCGCGTCGGTGTCGCGCCGCACGTTTCGTTGAGCGGTTGGCGTTCAGAACGTGTGAAGACGGTTTGGCGCAACCTCGCAATCGCCGCCATGGGCGCAGGCGCGATTCAGGTGAATTATATGCTTGACCAAGTGCTCGGCCAGCTCGCCGCGCCGTGGGCGGCGGGTGTCATTGGCTACGCTGAGCGATTGATGGATCTGCCGCTCGGCGTCATCGGCGTTGCCTTCGGGACGGTTCTTCTGCCGACGTTTGCGGGGCTTTTCGCGAAGGACGATGTGGCGGGTGCGCGCGAGGCTCTTACGGCCTCGCTCCGCAACATGGTCTTCGTCATGCTGCCGGCTTCTTTGGGGCTTGCTGTTCTGGCGCGCGAGGTGACAGAGGTCATCTACGAGGGTGGGTCATTTGATGCTCTTGCGACAACGCGCGTCTCTCGGGCGCTCTTTGTCTATGCGCTCTCGCTTGTCTTTTTCGGTGTTCAGAAGTCGCTCATTCCGTTTTTCCAGGCGCAAAAGGATCTGAAGACGCCACTTCGTGTCTCGCTTTTCTCGGTCGCCGCCAATGCCGTGCTCAATATTCTTGCGGTCGCCCTCTTGCCTGAGGAGTGGCGGCACGTGGGCCTCGCCGCCTCGACCCTTCTTTGCGCGGTGTTCGGCTGTGCGCTTCTCGCCCGCGCCGTCGTCCGTCGAAATGGTTTTCGACCGTTCACAGGGGCAGGGCGCTTTATTTTCCTCGCGCTCGTCGCCTCGCTTGTTATGGCGTGCGTTGTCTTTTTTGTGCGTCGCGCCACGGCCTCGTACGCGCCTCTTTTCGCGCTCACGCTCTCCGTTCTCGCGGGCGTCATCGTCTACCTCACTTTGATGGCACCGTGGGCATTGAAGATGTGGCGGCGGCGGTGACGATTCGGCGCGCCGCGCGTTTTGCGCGCGGACTTTTGTGAGTTTAAGAGGGTTTCTGTGGTATAATAAAAGATATGAAAATGCAAAAGAGTCGAATTCGAATCACCGACACGACGCTTCGTGATGCGCACCAGTCTCTGTGGGCGACGCGTATGCGCACCGACGATATTCTTAAAATCGCCGAGACGATTGATAACGCGGGCTTTTACTCTCTTGAATGTTGGGGCGGCGCGACGTTTGACGTCTGCATGCGCTTCCTGCGCGAGAATCCGTGGCAGCGACTTCGCGAAATCAAGAAGGTCTGCAAGAAGACGCCGTTGCAGATGCTCCTCAGAGGGCAGAACATTCTCGGCTATAAGCACTACCCCGATGATGTCGTGGATCGCTTTGTCGCGCTCGCGTGCGAAAACGGCATGGACATCTTCCGTGTGTTTGACGCGCTCAATGATCCGCGCAATCTTGAGACTGCGATCAAGAGCGTGAAGAAATATGGCGGTCACGCGCAGGGCACGATTTGCTATACGACGTCGCCCGTCCACACCGTCGCAAACTACGTGAAGCTTGCGAAGACGCAGGCGTCAATGGGCATTGACTCGCTTGCGATCAAGGACATGGCGGGCATCCTTACGCCTGGCGCCGCGCGCGAGCTCGTCGCCGCGCTCAAGAAGGCGCTCCCCGAGATGCCGATTCAGGTTCATTCGCACATGACGAGCGGCATGGCCGCCGCGATGTATCTCGCCGCCGCCGAGGCTGGCGCGGGTTGCTTCGACTGCGCGATTTCGACGCTCTCGTCGTTCTCGTCTCAGCCGCCGACCGAGTCAATCGTCTCAATTCTTGAGTCCGTCGGCTTTGACTGCGGCCTTGACCGCGCGGCGCTTACGAAGATCAATGCCTACTTCAAGGAACTCAAGAAGAAGCGTCAGCCCGCGAGCGCGGCGAAGGTTGAGGCCGTTGATGCGGGCGTGCTCGTCCACGCGATTCCGGGCGGCATGATTTCAAACTTGCGTTCGCAACTCGCTCAGCAAGATGCGCTCGATCGCCTTGATGAGGTTCTCGAGGAACTGCCGAAGACGCGCGCGGATATGGGCTATCCGCCGCTCGTCACGCCGACCTCGCAGATCGTCGGCGTCCAGTCGGTTTTGAATGTCCTTTCGGGTCAGCGCTTCTCGATGGTGACCGACGAGACGAAGCGCTACGCGGCGGGTTACTACGGTGCGACACCTGCGCCGATTAATCCGAAGCTTCGTAAGAAATTGTGCGGCAATTTAAAGCCGATTACTTGCCGCCCCGCGGATCTCTTGAAGCCGGGCCTTGTCGAGGCCGCGAACGAGCTTCCGCCCAACACGATTCAGGCCGAGGAAGATATTCTTTCTTACGCGCTCTTCCCCGAGGTTGCGCTTGGCTACTTCAAGTGGCGCAAAGAGGGAGGTCCCATCCCCGCCGATGAAGAAGAGGCGAAAAGGAACGCGGCGTGTGCGATGGCGGTGAGCGCGGGAGCGACCGACCTCCCGAAGGCGGCGGGCGGTGGAACGCCCGCCCTCCCGGCGGGAACTCCGGTTCTCGCGCCGCTGAACGGCACGTTCTATCGTAGCGATGCGCCCGGCAAGCCGAAGATGGCTGAAGATGGTGCAAGCGTGAAGGCGGGCGATGCCGTGTGCGTTGTTGAAGCGATGAAACTCTTTAACCCCATTAAGGCTTCTGCGAACGGAAAGATTACCTTCCTCGTTGAGCATGGTAAGAGTGTTCAGAAGGGGCAGGCCATCGCCGTGATTGCTTGATGGGGCGGAGCCGTTTGGGAAGAGAAAGAAGGAGGCCTATGAATAAGACAGCGAAGAAGCCAAGAATTCTGATTGTCACGCCTGAAATTACGTATCTTCCAGACGGCATGGGCAACCTCGCGGGCAAAATGTCGGCGAAGGCGGGCGGCATGGCTGATGTCTCCGCTTCGCTGACGGCCGCGCTCTTTGAGCTCGGTGCCGATGTCCACGTTGCGCTTCCGCACTATCGGCGCATGTTCCATGTTGAGACGGCGCAGCTCGTCTCGGAGGAACTTCGGAAATATAAGGCGCACCTCTCCGATGAGCGCATTCATCTCGCGGAGGATCGTTGCTTCTATTATCGCGATACGGTCTACGATCGCGGTGATGGCAATGTAAAACTCGCGCTTGCGTTCCAACGTGAGGTGATCAATAACATCATCCCTTACGTGCAGCCTGACCTCATTCACTGCAACGATTGGATGACAGGTCTCATCCCGGCCGCCGCGCGCCGCATGGGCATCCCTTGCCTCTTTACGGTTCACAACATTCATACGCAGAAATTAAACCTCGCGCAGATTGAGGACGCGGGCATTGATGCGGCGGAGTTTTGGACGAACCTTTACTACGGCTACCCGCCTTACAATTATGAGGAGTCGCGCGACCGCAATCCGATTGATTTGCAAGCGTCGGGTTGCTTCGCCGCGCACTTCATCAACACCGTCTCGCCGACCTTCCTCACGGAGATTGTCAACGGTTGGCACTCGTTTATCCCAGACTCCATTCGTAACGAGATTCGCAACAAGTATAACGCGGGTTGCGCGGTCGGCATCTTGAATGCGCCAGACGCAAATGATAATCCCGCGATTGACGACAAGATTCCGTTTAAGTACGGGCCCGACAATCACCGCGAGGCGAAGCGGCAGAACAAGCTCGCGCTCCAGCACGCGCTCGGGCTTGAAGAAAATCCTGACAAGGCACTCTTCTTCTGGCCGAGCCGTCTCGACCCTGTGCAGAAGGGCCCGCAGTTGTTGACGGACATCACCTTCCGCTTCCTGGATAAGCACCCCGACGCGCAGCTCGCCATCATTGCGAATGGCCCCTACCAGCAGCCGTTCTGGGACATCCGCGAGTTCCACCAGATTCAGGGTCGTCTTGGTGTTCACAACTTTGAGGGGCGTCTTTCGCAACTCGGCTTTGCAGGGAGTGACTTTACGCTTATGCCCTCACTCTTTGAGCCGTGCGGACTTCCTCAGATGCAGGCGCCAATCTACGGCTCGCTTGCCGTCGCGCACAACACAGGCGGTCTCCACGACACGGTTGAGACGCTCGATTGGAATGCGTCGCGCGGCAATGGCTTTGTCTTCGACACGTACGACTCGAATGGCCTTTTCTGGGCGATGGATCAGGCGATGAACTTCTTCCATCAAGACGCGCCCGTGCGTGAGCGTGAGATTACGCGCATCATGAAAGAGTCGCTCGCGCGCTTCAATCACCGCGCGTGCGCGCAGGAATATATTAACCTCTACGAGCGGATGCTTGATCGCCCGCTCTTCCAGCACAACGCATGATAGACGAAATTGTCCAATCTCTAACCGACGCCAAGGGCGCCGATGTCAAGGTCTACGATGTGCGCGGCAAGTCTGCACTCGCTGACTACTTCGTGGTCGCAACGGGCGCGGCCGCGCCTCACCTCAAGGCGCTCGTGAAGTCCCTTCCGAAAAAAGCTTACCGCATCTCGGGTGACCCCGAGAGCGGTTGGATCGTGGCCGACTACATTGATGTGGTGGTCCACGTTTTCTCGCCAGAGGCGCGAGCCTATTATGCGCTCGAGCGCCTCTGGGAGCCCAAGACTACGCAATCTTGATTTGCGTGGGCTTGAGTTCGGCGCGCTTCGGAATCGTCAAGTTAAGAACGCCGTTCTCGAGTTTCGCCGAGAGTTGGGCCGCATCGGCCATCTCGGGTAGCTCCACGCTGATTGCGTAGTTCGTGCGGTCAAACTCGGACGCGACAACCTTGAACCCAGCGGGATTCTGGTATTTCGCGTGTGTCTTGAGAGTCAGGGTTCGACCATCAAGATGAAGTTCGGCATCTTCCTTCGCAACGCCTGGCACTTCAACTTTCAGTTCGTAGTTCTCAGGCTTCTCAATCATCGTGGCCGTTGGAACAACAAATTTTTCTTCGTTCGTCATCATTTTCTTGCCTCCTTTTCGCTTCTATTAAGTTATTGAATGGCGATCTTGTGGACGCCCGTCGCCTCGGATTTCGGCAGTTCAATGCGCAGGATGCCGTTGGCGAATTTGGCGTTGGCCTTCTCGGCGTTCACGCGGAAGGGGAGATCGATTCGGCGGCTCCACGTCGGTGTTTTCTCCTTCGTGTCGGTCGTCTCAGGTGCCTTGCCCGCGATCGTGACTGCTTGCGGCTCAAGCGTCAACTCCACATCGGCAGACGTCTTGCCCGGCAGTTCCACGTCGATGAGGACGGCGTCATCGTCCAAGAAGACGTTGACGGGTGGGAAACGCCCTGCGGCGCGTGCGCGGATGGTTCGAAAGGTGCGGCTTCCGGTGTCAAGAAGATCATCGAGGAAACCCCACGGATCCATATTCAGCAGTGTATTCATATTTTTGTTTCCTTTCTTTTTTGTTTGTCGTTTTGACGAAAGCATGTTATGCAAAAGGCGTGCCACTTGACCCATTGCGCCGCTTTGCGCGCCTCCTGTGTCAGATTGTCTCGCCCCTAGCCCGCGCCCTGTCTACATTTGGCGCGATGTATAGGGAATACAATCGTTTAGGTGCCTCGATATATGGTATAATAATTCAAGAAAAGCAAAACCATGAAAACGTCTAGAAGAAACTTTCTGAAGGCGTCGACGGCGTTCGGCGTGTTCAACCTTGTTCCTGCGAAGGTGCTGTGGGGCGCGACCGCGCCGTCCAATCAGCTTACGCGTGCGCTCATCGGCTTCGGCGAGATTGCCCACTCCGACAATCATTTGCCGTTTAAGGGTTCGCGCCTCGTCGGTCTCACCGACTGCTACGCGCCGCGCGTGGCCGAGGGCCTCGCGTGCGCCGAGAAGGTGGGCTGGGGTAAGGTGAAGGGCTACAAGAATTTCATCGAGCTCATCAACGACCCGGGCGTTGACATCGTGCATATCTGCACGCCGCCACACTGGCACGGCGTTCAGAGCGTCATGGCCGCAAAGGCGGGCAAAGATGTTTGGTGCGAGAAGCCAATGACGCGCACGGTCGGCGAAGGCAAGCGCGTGAAGGAGGTCATCGCCGAGACGAAGCGCATGTACCGCCTCAACACGTGGTTCCGTTTCCAAGACACATTCTACGGCTTCGGCACAACGGTTGAGCCGATTCGTCAGATTGTTGAGAATGGGCTTCTCGGTGACGGTCCAATCAAGTGCGTCTTCGGCGAGGGTCAGGGCTTCACGTGGAAGTTCGGCTGGTCGGGGCGCGTCAACGATGTTGCGCAGGAGATTCCCGCGGGGCTTGACTGGGATATGTGGCTTGGGCCCGCGCCGTGGAAGCCTTACACAGACCATCGCTTTGGCACGTCCTTCCGTGGCTATTGGGACTACGACTCGGGCGGGCTCGGCGATATGGCGCAGCACTACCTCGATCCGCTTCAGTATCTTCTGTGTAAGGATGAGACCTCGCCCATCAAGATTGATTACAAGGGCATGAAACAGCATCCTGAGGCGGTGGGCAGTTTTGACCGCTTCACGCTTACCTACGATGACGGAACCGAGGTTATTCTGGATGGCGATGTCTCGCTTCGCGACGAGCCGCTTCTGAGAGGCTCAAATGGGCTTTGCGTCTACAAGAAGGCGAAAGGCGGCAAGACGCTCCGCCTCAAGGACGCGAACGGTTGGTGGCCCGAGGAGAAGGTGCTCGCACTTCTCGCCTCGCTCCCGAAACCGAAGGCGCAGCAGACGGACTTCATCGATTCGTGCTTAAACCGCAAGACGTTTGCGCTCAATGAGTCGAACGGTTTCCGTTCATCGTCGATGTTCAACCTCGCCATCGTCGCGTGGCGTCTTGGCCGCGGGTTCGAGTTTAATCCCGTTACTTTGCACGCCAAGAACGACGAGGCGGCGGAGCGTCTCCTGTATCAGGAGGATATGATGCGTGAGCCGTGGCGCAAGGAGATGTTTGGCTAAGGCGAAACGAAAAGGAGCCTGTTAGAAAATATGAAACTCTTGTCTCTTTCCCTGTCCATCGCCGCCCTCGCGTTTGCGGGTGGTTGTTGCACAACGTGCGAGAAATACGGCGCGTTCACTCCGAAGGGTGAGCTGAAGCCCTCAACGGGAACCGCTTATGCGAGTTATGGTGATGCGATGGCGCATTGCGATGGCTACGAGATGGCCTATGAGTGGCAGCGCAAGAACCCGGAAGCCGTGAAGAAGGCGACCGAGCCGCAGGTGCTCGCCGCGTTCGTCGCCTCCGACGCGGCGGCCGATGCGCTTCTCGCGAAGATTGGCACGTCCTACGATGGCGACCCGATTGCGCTCACGCAAATCGCGTCCGTCACGCAACTTGTGATGTGCCCTCAATGCCCGAAGGCACCGGCCGGCCGTACGATTTGGGTCGCGGCGCTGAAGCGTGCACGCGCGGCGACGGATGACGGCTATGTTCGTACATTCTGCGATCAGCAACTTCGCCTCTGCGACGACAAGAAATAAGTGAAGCTTCTCGTTATTGATGTCGGCAACACCTCGACGGCCGTTGGTATTTGGACCAACGGCCGTGTGAGCCACGTTCGGCATTATGACGGAAAGATAGAAGGGCTCGAAGGCCTCGCTTCTCGAGATGGCCTTAACGGTCTCGCGTATGTCTCGGTTGTGCCCTCGCGCGATGCGATGTGGCGTCGGTGGGCGAAAGCGGCCCATCTTCCGTTTCACCAAATTACCTATCGAGACATCCTCGCGCGTGGACCGATTCGCCTCGACTATCCGAAACCCGAAACGATTGGCGCGGATCGTCTCGCGGATGCGGCGGGCGCGGTCTCGCGCTACGGCGCGCCCGTCCTCGTGATGGACTTTGGCACCGCGCTCACGGCGGCCGTCGTGACAGACGATCTCGTTTGGCGCGGCGGTGTCATCGCGCCCGGCTTTCCGCTCATGCGTGACTATCTCTTTGAACGCACGGCGAAGTTGCCGCGTATGGCGCTCGGGCGCGGGCAGGCACCGAAGATTGGCCGTTCAACGGAAGAGGCGATGCGCTTCGGCGCGCTCGTGGGCTATCGGGGTATGGTGCGCGAGATTGTCGCCGAATTGAAAAAGAACTTCGCGTGCGACTTCTGCCTCGTTGCGACGGGCGGGTTCGCGCGCTGGGCGCTCAAAGATCTCGATCTTCCTTTTACGATTGATCCGACGCTCACCCTCTACGGAGCGGGGCTTGTGGCCTCGAAGGCGTTCTCATGAAAAAGGCTTTCTTCGCGTTTCTCTTTCTCCTCGCCGCTGCGACCTTCTCGGGATGCGGGCCATTCTGGGTGGACCCCTACATCACGGTCAAGGAGTCGTCGCTCAACTGGGTGCAGATTCAGTATTACGATATGAACCGCGACCCGATTCGTCGCACGGGCGTTGAAATTTACGGCAATGGGCTTGTCGTCGTGAAACGCGGCACGAGTGAACTTGTCTCAAACGATTTTGCCAAACGCTACAAGTCGGACGATTGGAAGAATATTCGCACGGCGCGTCTTCAGATTGACCCCAAAGATGCGAACGACATCTTCCAGAACCTCGTGAACTACGGTGTTCTCGATCGTGAGAAGACAGGGCGTTCCTCAAAGGAAGAGACGCAGAAACGCTTTATTGCCGTCAAGGCGAACTTGTGTAACAATACCTATTCGGACAACGTCAACATCTTCGACGAAGACCCCGATCTCGCCGAGCAGCTGCTCGACGTCATTCGTGAGTTTGAGGGTGCGGCGCTCTGACAAAAAGAAAACCAATTTCAAGGAGGAATAAGAAAATGACGATACGTGAACTTTTAGAACGTGCGGCGAAGGACTTCTCCTCATGCGTGGCGTGCCGCTGGCACGAGGCGGACGGTTGGAAGTCGCGCACGTGGGGCGAGACGATGAAGGGCGTCCGCGAGGTGGCCGAGGGTTACGGTCGCACATTCGCGCTTGTGCCGCACGAGGAGAATGCGGCGATCATTTTGGGCAACTCTCCGACTTGGGTCGAGGCGTATCTCGCGCAGGTTGCGACGGGCGCGGCGGTGGTTCCCGTTGATCCAAAACTTCACAACAACGAAGTTGAGTACATTCTGAAGGACGCGGAAGTGCGCGTCGTGACGACCGACAAGTCGCACCTTCGAATGATGCTCACGATTGCGAAGAACTTGCCGAAGTTGCGCGGTGTTGTGGTCGTGGATGGCCCCGTCAACGCCGGGCAGAAGATTGACGACCGTGTGGATGTTGTCGCGTATGAAGCGTTGCGCATTCCGGGCGGCGGCGCGTGGTTTGATGCGCATCGCGCCGACGAGGGCGACATCGCGTCTATCATCTATACGTCTGGCACGACGGGCAAGCCGAAGGGCGCGATGCTGACGCACGCGAACTTCTTCTCCGACATTGACGGCGCATTGCAGCACTTTGGCCACGTCTCGCACAAAGACTCGTTCTTTGTTGTTCTGCCGCTTTTCCACGCCTACTCGTTCACGGTCAATTTCGTTTGCCCGATGTTCAAGGGCGCATCAATGCTCTTCTGCCAGTCGCTGCGCACGGTCGGTCAGGATATTCACGACTTGAAGCCGACGGTTCTTTGCGCCGTGCCGCTCCTCGCCGAGAAACTTCACGAGAAAATTGAGCTTGGCCTTCAGAAGTCAAAGGTGGCGCAGTTCCTCATGAAGATTGGCTTGCGTGGTCCTGTCATGCACATGGTGCGTCTGAAACTCGGTGGACGCCTTCGTTTCGTCATCACGGGCGGCGCGCCGTGCCCGCACCCCGTCATGGAGTGCTTCAAGCGCATCCACGTCCGCTTCCTGGAGGGCTATGGCCTCACGGAATGCTCGCCCATCGTTTCGGTTTGCCCGCCCGAGGTCATCAAGATTGGCACAATCGGTCAGGCGATTCGCGGCATTGAGGTGCGCCTCGCGGATCCGAACGAGAACGGCGTCGGCGAGATTCAGGTGAAAGGCCCCATCGTTATGAAGGGCTACTATCATAACCCCGATGCGACCGCCGAGGCGTTTGATGACGATGGTCAGGGCGGGCTCTGGTTCAGAACGGGCGACCTTGGGTCCATGGATGAAGACGGCTTCATCACCATTCGCGGGCGCAAGAAAGCGCTCATCGTCAACCGCGAAGGCAAGAACATTTACCCCGAGGAGGTTGAGAATACGATCGCCAAAGAGCCGTCGGTTGCTGATGTCGTCGTGATCGGCTTCACGCAGGGCGATGACCCGGGCGAGAAGGTGGGCGCGATTATTTATCCCAACGAGGAATGGTTTAAGGAGACAAATGGTGGCACGTTGCCTTCGCGTGAGGAGATGGAGCGTTTCGCCCTCAAGCGCGCGCAAGAGCGTTGCGCCGAACTCGCAGATTATAAGCGCGTGCGGAAGTGGGTCGTTTGGACCGAGCCGCTTGAACGCACGTCAATTGGCAAGGTTCGCCGCGTGACCTACAAGGGTCAATTGAACGAAAAGTGAAGTGCCTTGTCTATCTGAATTGGCCCGCGCGTTGCTTTCGCGCGGTTGCGAGCGACATTGAATTTCTCAAGAGCCTTCTGCCGCGCCGCGCCGAGGTTGTTGTCGTTAAAAGCGATGGTGCCTTTTTGCGCGAATTGCCAACGGCGACGCACGTCATCACGTGGCATTTTAGGCGCGACTGGTACGAGAGGGCGAAAAAGTTAAAAGTCCTCGCAACCCCGAGTGCGGGGCGTGAACTCATCTCGCAAGAAGCTCCCGCGGACGTCAAGATTCATTTCGGTCACTTCCACGGCGCGATTATTTCAGAGGCCGTTGTTGGTTTTATCCTCGCGTGGGCGCATGGCTTTTTCGCGATTCGCGCCTACGCGGGCTATGGCGGAATGACGAAGTCAACGATTCCCGATTGGCCACGCGCCGAATTGGGCGCAGACTGTTACACGGTCGCAGGAACGCGCGCGGCTGTGGTCGGCTACGGGCACATTGGTCGCGCCATCGGCGAGAAGCTTACGGCCTTGGGCGTTCAGGTGAAGGGCTATCGCCGCGTGAATATCTCAGAACTTGACGCAGATCTTAAAGATCTCGACTGGCTCATTCTCGCGCTCCCGAGTGACACGGGAACGGATAATCTTCTTTCAAAGGCACGGCTCGCAAAACTGCCGCGTCGCGCCGTTGTCGTCAACATTGGGCGCGGTAATGCGATTGATGAGGACGCCCTGCTCGCGGCCTTGAAGGCGCATCGTCTGGCCGCCGCTTATCTCGATGTCTTTAAGGGTGAGCCCGGTTCGGGGGCGATGGGTGGAGCGATCTTGGGGCGCCAGAAAGATGATTTGCCCGACAATCTCGTGCGGATGCCGCACGCGTCGGCTTTCTCAAATGATTATCTGATGCGTTGTTTTACGGAGCTTAAAAATGACGGGTGTTTTTGAGGTCCATTCTGTTGAGGAGACGTGGCATGTCGCGCGTCAACTTGCGCACGATTTGAAGGCGGGCGATGTCGTGTGCCTGGAGGGCGACCTCGGCGCGGGCAAGACGACGTTTACGCAAGGGCTTGCCGCCGCGCTCGGCGTTGATGGCCGCGTCACCTCGCCGACTTTTTGTCTCGTGCAGGAGCACCGTGGGGAAAAGGCCTTTCTTGTTCACATGGATCTCTATCGCCTTCACGACGAAGATGACGTTTTAGCCATTGGCTGGGAGGATTACCTCTCGGAAGGGGCAATCCTCGTTGTCGAATGGCCCGAACGCGCGGGCTCGCTTATCGCGCCAACGGCGCGTCATATTCGTTTCGTCAAGACGGGCGATGATTCGCGCCGAATTGAGGTTCTCTCATGATCTTTCGTGCGTTCACATTTTTGATGTTTCTTGCGTGGACCGTCACGACGGCCTTTGCGGACATTCAGGTCATCAATGGCGTTCGCTATGAATGCAAGGACGGCATGTGTCAGCGTCTTGATGATGAGGAAGTACACGTTACCCCACCCTCCGCGCCCGCGCCTTCGCCCTATCGCATTGCGCAGGGCTACATGGGCGAGGACGATTTCGTGCGCTTTGTGACGGGTGAGAGCGAAAGAGATGCGCTCACCTTTGACCTTGACTTCGGCTCACTCTCGTTCTATCTCGGTCTTCTCGCCGTCCTTTTGGGCGGGCTTGCGATGAACTTGACGCCGTGCGTCTTGCCGATGATTCCGGTCAATGTCATGATTATTGGCGCGTCGGCTGTGCGTGGTGCGTGGTATGGGCTTGGCATTGCGCTCGCTTACGGCGCGCTCGGTGTCGCGGCCGCCTTCGGCTCGTTGGCGTTCGGGACGATTCAAGGGAGCCCTTGGTTCAACCTCGCCATCGCGCTCATCTTTCTCGCGCTCGCGCTCTCACTCTCAGGCGTTTTCTTTATTGATTTCTCAAAGCGTCGCGCCACGCTCGCGCAAAAAAAGGCGACGATGCTCCCGTGGCTCTTTGCGTTTTTTATGGGTATCGTGAGCGCGGCGTTGGCTGGGGCGTGCGTCGCGCCGATTCTCATCTCGGTTCTCGTCCTGACGCTCTCGTGGTACGCGAAGGGGCATACAATCGCGCTCCTGTTGCCTTTCGTCTTTGGTCTCGGCATGGCGCTCCCGTGGCCGTTTCTCGGCGCGGGGATGAAGGTCTTGCCGAAGCCGGGCGCGTGGATGAAGGCGGTGAACCGCCTCTTCGCGCTCGTCGTCTTGGTCTGCGCGATTTGGTATGGTCGACTCGCCGTCCTCGGCTTTATGGACGCGCCGTGCGCCGCATCAACGGCATCGGTGACACCGGCAACATTTGAGGCGACGCTGGCCGAATCAAAGCGCCCCGTCCTCGTTGACTGCTGGGCGACGTGGTGCAAGAACTGCGCGGCGATGGATCGTGTGCTAGAAGGCGAACGCGCCCGCGCCGCGCTTGAAGGCTACACCGTTCTGAAACTTCAGGCGGAGGACATGACGGAATTGAAGCGGCTCAAGGGCTTTGAGTCGATTCGTGGGCTTCCTGCGTTCGTCATCATCGAAAAGTGATACAATAGAGTCTACGATTGACAAGGAAAGGGTAAAAGGGCTCATCATGGCAGACTGCTCGAGCATTCGCAAGTTCAAAGACGCGGCGGACTATACGA
>CAVHJW010000024.1:0-17078 GCA_963636335.1 bacterium | reverse complement strand
TAGAACATAAAGAACATTGCGATGAGACAAAAATATCCGTTATTTGTGAAAAACGATAATGTAGTGAATTTTTGTTCATAACTATTAGATAAGTGTAGACACGATTTAATAACTTTTCCCTTGACAATATCGCGTTTTTTGATAAATGCGGTGATTTTATGTGATTTTTCGCTGTTTTAGCGCTTTTTATTGTCGCATAATATAGAGATTATATTTGTTCACAAAATGGTAGATAATTTGATATAATTTATCTCATATGAATACGTTTGACGTCATCGTCGTCGGAGGCGGCCACGCCGGATCAGAGGCGGCACTTGCGGCCGCAAGGATGGGTTCGTCTACCCTTCTCGTCACCTCACAAAAAGACGCAATTGCGCGGATGCCTTGCAACCCATCGATCGGAGGTCTCGCGAAGAGCCACCTCGTCTACGAACTTGACGCCCTCGGCGGCGAGATGGGCCTGAACGCCGATATGACCGCCCTTCAGTCTAAGACGCTCAATCGAAGCCGCGGTCCCGCCGTTTGGGCAACACGCGTCCAGTGCGCCAAAAAGGAATACGCGGCGCGAATGCAAAAGGTCGTTTCAATGACGGAGAATCTTACCGTTCTCGAAGATTCCGTCATTCAGATCGAAACTGAGCATGATATCGTCACAGGCGTGATGACGGAGAGAAACGGGTTTATCGCGGCCCGCGCCGTTGTCGTCACGAGCGGAACGGCATTGCGTGGCCGAATTTGGATCGGGAAAGAATGCACCGAAAGCGGTGGCGATTCGCGCCCCGCCGTCAACAAACTCTCCGCCTCGCTCGAAAACCTTGGTTTTACACTCATTCGTCTCAAAACGGGAACGCCACCGCGTCTAAAGGCTTCGAGTTGTGATTTCTCACTTTGTATACCGCAAAACGGCGAGAATCCTCGTCCATTGTTCCACGTGGAACATTATCAGATGTGTGTTCCACGTGGAACACTCCCAGAGTTTTCGTGCTATCAGACGCATACAAATGCACGAACCCACGAGATTATTCGCGCCCATTTGAGCGATTCTGCGCTTTACGGTGGTGCCATTACAGGAACCGGCGTGCGCTATTGCCCATCCATTGAGGATAAAATTGTTCGCTTCGCGGGTGTTGATCAACATCACGTCATGCTAGAGCCTGAAGATTCGGATGGCAAAATCATCTATCCCAACGGTCTGAGTTGTTGTCTGCCAAAAGATGTTCAGCGCGAGATGGTCCATTCCGTTCGCGGTCTTGAGAACGCTGAATTTCTTGCCGATGCCTACGCCATTGAATACGATGGCATTGACGCACGCGAGTTAAAGCATACACTTGAATCGAAACGGATTGAAGGTCTTTTTCTTGCCGGACAGGTCAATGGAACGACGGGCTACGAAGAGGCCGCGGCACAGGGAATCATGGCCGGCATCAACGCCGCATTCAAGGTTGCCAAGAAAGATCCGCTCGTCCTGAGCCGACAGGAGGCGTACATCGGGGTGATGATTGACGACCTTGTGACGAAGGGTACGGACGAGCCGTATCGTATGTTCACAAGCCGCGCCGAGCGACGACTTATTCTGCGCCAAGACAATGCACGCTATCGTCTGCTCAACGCGGCTGAGCGTGTCGGTATCGTCTCAAAGGGTGAGATTGACGGGCGCAAACGCGAGATAGAGGTTCTTGAAAAGGGGTATGGTGTCGAGACGTTGCCAGATGAGATTCAGTCGCGGGTAGCAAATGAAATTAAAGTTATGCGTCATTACGCGCCGTATATTGAACAAGAAAAGAAGGCCGCCGAACGCGCAAAAAAGGATGAAGCCATTTTCATTCCGAAATGGCTCAACTATGACGCTTGCACGGCCATTCGATTCGAGAGCCGTGAAAAGTTGAAGAGATTCCGCCCCGAGACGCTCGCTCAGGCAAGTCGCATTCCGGGCGTCAACCCAACGGATGTCAGTATTCTCTCGATCATCATTCGCCGCGGTCATGTTTGATGAAAAGTGAAAAGAGAGAGTAGACAATCCTTATGTAAATAACTTGTAGATAACTTGTCTACACGCGTTGATTTGCCGTTATTCTCCATTTTCTCCATTTATGGTATATTGGATATCCTATGGTTGAAAAAGAACAAGATCAAACGGCGCTCGAAATCTGGAATGCGGCAAAGACCCTTTTCATGATGACAATAAAAGAGCCCGACGAAAAGGCGCACGTTGAGAATGCGTTCGCGATGATTGAGCGCGTCCAGAAGGAGGGTGATGTCTTCACGCTTTTCGTCACCTCTTCGCAGATAGCCGAGACAATCAATCTCAAATATCTAAACCGCCTTCAAGGCGCGTTTATGATGGCAAACTTTCCGACCCTCTCCCTCCGGATTACGGTCGATGAAAAGAAGACGGATCCTCAAACGTCCTACTACAAAATTCTTCCAACGCGTGAATCACTTCGCCCACAACCGACTGACACGTTGCGACCTGCACCATTCGTTTCGACGCTTCCTCTTAACAAGGATTATACCTTTGATGCCTTTGTTCGAGGACCCTCAAATAGCTACGCCTTTTCGGCCGCCGAGGGCGTCGTTAAAAATCCAGGCAAGCACGGCTATAACCCGCTCTTTATCCATGGTGGAACGGGTCTCGGCAAAACACATCTGATGCAGGCCATTGGAAACGAACTGAACGTTCGTCATCCCAACATGGCGATTTGCTACCTCACGTCCGAGACGTTCTTAAACGAATACGTCTCGTCTCTTCAGAACGGCCAGATTGAATCTTTCCGCCATAAGTATCGCTCCATTGATCTTCTTCTTATTGACGACATTCAATTTCTCGCCCAAAAGAAAGATCTTCAAACAGAATTTTTTAACACGTTTAACGCGCTCCAAAATAGCGGCAAGCAAATCGTTATGACGAGCGATGTCGCGCCTAAAAAACTTCCCTCCATTGAAGAGCGTCTTATCTCACGCTTTGAAGGTGGCATGGTTCAAGAAATTGAAAGTCCAAGCTATGAGACGCGTCTTGCCATTTTAAAGAAAAAGACGACAGGCCTTGAAGTCAAAGTCTCAGACGTCATCCTTGAATACATCGCCAGCAACATCAAGAGCCATGTCCGCGCAATGGAAGGGGCCTTAACGCGCATTGAACTTACCGTTCAGGCAAACCCACAAGCCATCCTCACGAACGATGCTCTCGCACACCTTTTAAAGGATTACATTGAAAAAGAGCAAACCGTCCGAAACCTGACGATCAAGGAAATCCAGCAAGCGTGCGCGAAGAAATACGGCGTCACCCTTGATGACATCCTCTCTCACGAGCGCATTCAATCGCTTGTCACGCCGCGCCAGCTCGCCATGTTCATCTCGCGAAAAATTACATCAAAAGGTCTTCAAGAAATCGCAACGGCCTTCGGAAAAAAGCACGCAACAGTCATCAACGGCGTCAAGACAATCACTGAACGCCTCTCAAACGAACCGGCCCTTAAGAGCGAACTTGAGGAAATTCTCTCCTCTTTCGGATATCAACTTTCGGATGTGATAGATTGAAGGCAACCTCTCGTCAAATGAAGGTAACTCATGAAGAATGAACAGAAGTCAAAAAAGAGCGAAGAGGTTGTGAACAGAGGAAAAGTGAAAATGACCCTTTGTTTTCGCGCCCGAAATCAACTTACTTGACTTATGAACATCTCTAATAATAATACTTATAACTCTTTATCATAATAGTAATATTTGATACAATTTATAGAAGCCTTAAAAGAAGGAAGACAACATGAAATTCAAGGTTATTCGTTCGACGTTTCTCGAAGGTCTTAAATCTGTTCAGAACGTTGTGGACAGCAAAGTGACGCTCCCCATTTTGAAGAATGTGCTCATTGAAGGTAAAGATAAGGAGCTCGTTCTCACGACGACAGATCTCGATCTTTCGGCACGTGCGACGATTCCATGCGACGTGAGTGAAGAAGGTTCGTCGACGCTTGATGTTAAAGTTCTTTCGGATCTTATTTCAGCGGTTGCCGAAGGTGAGATTGAGGTGAGCCTTGACCAGAAGGAGAGGGCCACGATTCAGGCGGGCAGCACAACGTTCAAGATTGCGGGTTTGCCGGCGAGCGATTTTCCGCGCCTTCCGAAGGACGAAGATGCATTCACGTACACGATTGATCAGGCGGTCTTGAAGGAACTCTTCAGAAAGGTTTCGTATGCCGCGAGCCAGGATGACACGCGCCGGACACTCAAGGGCGTTTTGATGAGTTTCAAGGACGCGAAGGTCACGATGGTGGCGACGGACGGTCGCCGCCTCGCACGCGTTGAGACGCCGCTTGAGTTTCCACCAGATTTTGAGAAGGACGTCATTCTTCCGTCAAAGGCGGTTCAGGAAGTTCAGCGCGCGTTGACGGGTGATACGCCGATTAAGATTATGATTCAGAAGTCGCAGATTTGCTTCTCAATCAATTCTGTCATCATCTATTCAAAGCTCATGGATGAGGTGTATCCCAATTACACGCAGGTGATTCCAAAAGAGACGACTGAAGAAATCGTGGTTGATCGTCAAGGTCTTCTGGATGCTTTGAGCCGTGCAAGCGCACTTGGAAAGGCTTCTTCAATTAAGCTCATTTTTAGCGACGGCAAATTGACGGTCACGTCAAGCGCAAGTGAAATTGGCGAGGCGAAAGATGAAGTGCCCGTCAAATATATGGGCGAGAAGATTGAGATTATTTTTAACCCGACATACGTGATGGATCCCTTAAAGGTCATTGATGATAACGAGGTGACGATACACTTAAATAATGGTCATTCACCAGCCGTCATCACGTGCTCCATTCCGTTCCTCTATGTGATCATGCCGCTTCGTATTAACTGAGAACGATGAAAATCTGGACTGACCAGAATTATCCGATTATTCTGTCCTGCGCGAAAAACCTTTCAAACTGGACGGAACGAGAGGTTCTTGACCTTGGCTATAAGCCAATTGAGGTAACAGAAAATACTGTTGTCGTTCGAGGCAGTATGCGCGACATGATGCGCCTTAACCTCCGAATCAGGACGGCGCATCGTATTCTTGTTCCGCTTCTTCGAACGAGCTGCCGCAACATAAAAGATCTCTACCACGCTGTCTATTCAATCGACTGGGAGAACCTTCTTGATGCGGATGGATATTTTTCCGTTTCATCTGTCGTTCATAACTTAACCATTCGCGACACACGCATTCCAAAACTTTACGCAAAGGATGCCATTGCCGATCGCATGCGGGATAAGTGCCAACGTCGTCCTGATTCAGGCGGCGAAAATGTTGGCGCGGCGGTTTTTATCTATTGGGAGCGTAACGAGGCTATTATTTATCTCGATACGTCTGGTGAGCCTCTCTCAAAACGTGGCTACCGTAAGATTCCTGGTTCCGCGCCGATGCAAGAGACGCTCGCCGCGGCATGCATCATGGCGATGGGATGGAAAGGTGAGACACCTTTTCTCTCTCCGATGTGCGGTAGCGGAACGCCGGCCATTGAAGCGGCGATGATTGCGATGAACCGTGCGCCAGGTGCCTTAAAGGGTCATTTTGCTTTCCAGTCGCTAAAAGGATATACGAGCATAATTGCAGGCGAAAAAGCGCCGCACATCGCGCCGCGCCAGAAGATGGGTGCGACGCCTGAGCAAATTTGGAAGGAACTCATTCTTGAAGCGAAGAATGAGGAAAAGGTCGAGAACCTTCCTCAAATCATTGCGACGGACATCTCGCCTGAGGCGGTTGAAAACGCGCATTCAAACGCGATTGCCGCTGGCGTTGCGCCCTACATCACGTTCAAGGCGTGCGACTTCGCCGAGACGCCTGTCCCCGAAAGTGGGGCGAAGGGAGCCGTCTTCTTCAATCCTGAATATGGTATCCGCCTTGGCGACCCGAAGGAACTCGCGCCTCTCTATGAGCGCATTGGAACCTTTCTCAACGAAAAGTGCGCGGGGTGGATGGGCGGTCTTCTAACGGGTAGCCGCGAACTTTCACATCTCGTCAATCTCTACTATCGTACACGCATCCCGTTCTTCAACGGTCCGATTGACTGTCGGCTCTTTCTCTATGAAGGATGCGAGCGAAAAGGACAGAAATGAACTACGAAGATTTCATCAGACCGACTGAAGAAGCGGCTCCTCAAGACGTGCCTCAGATGGAAGAAGAGACGCCTCTTGAAGAGATTCAGCCTCAAATCGAAATCGAAGAAGAAGAGGACGAATCAACCCTTGGCGTTGAAGTTGCTGTTCAAAAGGCCGTTGTTGAGTCACTTGCCGCTGACAAGGCCGAGCAGTCTCTCCAAATTACTACGCTCCGCAAAGATAACAACCGTCTCAATTCGACGATTCTTGAACTCAAGGAAGAAATTGCCAAGTTGAAAGAAGAACTCTCGCACGTCGCCGAGACACTTCTTAAGAACAACGAGGTTGAAAAGGCAAATCAAGTTACGCTCCTTGAACGCAATCCAGAACTGAATGACAAGTTTGATGGTGAGACGTACGATCAGGTTCTTGAAGTTCTAAAAGAGGCGCGTGACGCGAGCGAGGCGGCGGGGCGCAACCGGCGCGCGCAGGTTCTTGAGGCGGTTCTCGTCGCAAATGAGCCGACAGGAAACCTTGTGAAAAGGCGTGAAGCGCTCAAGAAACTTTTTGACGACAACCAAAATGTCATCAACGGACAGGTTATCAACGAACTTGATAAACTGGGTATTCCTTATAAAGTTGGTGAAACGTATCTTTTAGTGGACGAAATCATTAAAAGAGCGTATTAACGTCGTTCTCTATTAACACAAATATCAACAATGTAGGTAAAATATCAACAGAAATATCAACATCGTTTATAAAATTGTTGATATTTGACCCCTTGAAGAGACGGACGAAAAAGTCCATAATAGAAGGACGATGACGAATTTAGATCGAGAGTTTTGCTTCAGGCTTCGTGACGCGCGGCGCACGGCGAAGTTGTCGCAAAGTGAGCTTGCCAATGAGGTTGGTTGCAAGCAGTCGGCTCTTTCGATGTTTGAGCAGGGCGAACCGACGAAGTTGAACGAAGAGGTCGTTGAGAAGTTAGCGAAGAAGTTCGGTCTTTCTCTTCACGAGGAGAAGACGGCTTCGACGCGCGCGCCTGTTGTTGATCCATCGGTCAAGGGATTCTGCCCAAACCCGCATTGTCCCTCGAATACGGCGTATCAAGTCGAGGGTCGCACGCTCTATTTGCCGGATCGTGAGAAGGCCGATCCCATCGGCGGCCGATTCTGCGCGCTCTGTGGTGAGGTTCTTGAGAAGAAGTGTCCGAACTGTGGGTCACCTGTCCACGCAGGAGCCGTCTGTTCGCATTGCGGCGAACCTTATCTCGCAGTCTGATGAGATGACGGCCTTCGACGAGCACTTCATGCGCATGGCGTTGCGCGAGGCGGAGAAGGCGGCATCTGACGGCGAGGTGCCGCTCGGGTGCGTGATTGTTGCGCCACGCGTTCTTGAGAAAGCGCACGACGGTCATCCCGCCATTTACGACTTGAACCCATCCACGGCGAACATCCTTGCGCGCGCCCACAATCAGACGGAGGGACTCAACGAGGCGACCGCCCACGCCGAGATGCTGGCGCTTTCAAGTGCATTTGCCGCGCTCGGCTCATGGCGTCTCAACGGCGTTCGCCTCTACGTTACGAAGGAACCTTGTCCGATGTGTGCGGGCGCGCTCGTTCTTGCGCGCGTCGAAACGGTCGTTTGGGGCGTTTCCGATCCGAAGCGTGGCGGCGAAACGACGTTCGGCATTTTTCACCATCCAGGCATCAACCATCATCCCGAGATTGTGGCGGGTGTTCTGGAGGACGAGTCAAAGAGTCTTCTCCAAAAATTCTTTCAGGCGCGGCGCGAAGCATGAACCGAATCCTTTTTGAGAAAGACGAGATCCAAGATAATCTCGTCACGGTTTCGGACGCGCGCGCCGAGCATATTTTGGATGTTCTTCATGGCGAGAAGGGCATGACGCTCAAGACGGGCGAAGTCGGCGGGCTTGTTGGGTCGGGTGAGATTGTCGATGTGGCCTCGCGCCGCGTCACGTTGCGCGTCATCCATGAGACAATGCCGCTGTCGCCGTGGGTTGATCTCATCCTCGCGCCACCACGCCCGCGCGTCATGAAGCGCCTCTTGCCGCAACTTGCGACAATGGGTGTCGGCTCGATTGTTCTCGTGGGCGCGAAGAAAGTCGAGAAAGACTTTTGGGGCGCGACTCTCTTAAAGGAAGAAAATTATCGTCCGCTTCTCGTGGACGGCCTTATGCAGGGTGCGGTTTCGACGTTTGTTCCGACGATTGAGACACGGCGCAACTTTCGCCGTTTCGTGACGGACGAACTGGACGCGCGATTCCCGACAGCGAACCGGATTATCGCGCATCCTTATGAAGAGAGTGAAAAAGGGGAAAGGCAAAAGGCTGGAAAGGCGAAAGACGGGCGGTTGTTGCTCGCAATTGGACCGGAGGGCGGTTGGACAGACGACGAGGTTGATCTTCTTTCCGAAAAGGGCTTCTTGAAATTTTCTCTTGGTCCTCGCATCCTGCGCACCGACACGGCAACCATCGCGCTTCTCTCGCGTCTCAGCCCCAGCGAAGCGTAGGCCTATACCCCTTGAATTTATGGTATAATCTTTCTTATCTGTCTTTTTAGGAGAATGTCGATGAAGAAAGCCATTTCCCTCGTGGTTTTGTTTGCCTTTGCCTTTTCGGCGGCGTGGGCGGAACCTGTCACGATTCAGGAGGCGAAGACCGCCGCGCGCGCATGGGTTGCACGCGGTGGAACACTCGGCGCCTCGCTCGGTCTTCAAGTGGCACGTGTCTCGCCTCTCGCCCTCGCAACCTCATCAACGACGACCCACGTCTACTGTGTTTCCATGAAGGGTGGCGGCACACTCTTTCTCTCCTCCGACACGATGCTTGACCCTGTTGTTGCCTTTACCTCGGCGACGAATGATTTCTCAACGCTTGACGCGCGAAGCCCGCTTTTTGCCCTCTTGACGCGCGATGCCGACGCGCGCGCGAATAAGAGCGCGCCTCGGACAAACGCCGCCCTCGCGCGCGCGAGCCTTACGGCGGCATCGTCCGCCGCGGCCAAGGGCAAGTGGCAAGCCCTCCTTGCAGAAGGCGCGACGCTTGAGGCGAACGCGGCCATTCAGATGCCGCTTCTCACGCACGTCGCAAACGTGGGCGATCGTCGCGTCGCGCCGCTTGTGCAGTCGCAGTGGGATCAAGAGGAGGCGGATGGCAAGCTTTGCTACAATCGCTTCACGCCCATCCTCTCAACGGGTGATCATGCGACGTGCGGATGCGTCGCGACGGCGATGGCGCAGGTCATGCGTTACTATCAGTTCCCGACGGCGGCGCGCGAGCCCGTGACGCGCACGTGTTTCATCAACGTGTATCAAGCGGCGGCGGCAGAAGATCCAGCGTGCATCACGAACTTGACAACACAGGCGGGTGTCTACGACTGGTCGAAGATGCCGCTCGTGCCGCGTGACGGCGCGACGGATGCTGAGTGTGCCGCGATTGGCAAACTGACATCGGATGCTGGCATTTCCGTTAATATGTCATACGGCATGGACGCGACTGGCTCAAGCGGTACCTTCCTCTTTCATATCCCGGGTGCGCTCACGGATGTTTTCGGTTATGCGAACGCCGATTATTATTCGATGGACGACAATGTGTCGGATGATGTAATTGCGCGCGCGATGCTCGCGAACTTCAATGCGGGCTGCCCCGTTATCATGGGTATCTCGGGGAACAACGGCGGTCACGCCATCGTGGGCGACGGCTATGGCTACAATGATGAGACGCTCTACGTTCACTTGAATATGGGTTGGTCGGGGCAAGAGGACTTCTGGTATAACCTCCCTGATATTGATTCGTATCCATCGTTCTCGGTGTTCACGGACCTCGTTTTTAACATCTTCCCGGATGATGCGTCGCGCGCGATTCTTTCGGGGCGCATCGTTGACGAGGAGACGAACGCCGTTTCGGGCGCGACAGTCAAGGTCTATGCGGCGGGTGGTGCGACGTGCCTCGCGGAGACAACGACGAGTGCGTCGGGTGTCTATGGTGTCCGCGTCGCGCAAGGCTCTTACGATGTCGTCGTCACAAAGGTGGGCTATCCGGATGAGAGCCTCGCATCGGTGTCGGTGCCGGCGACGATCCGCAGAACGAAGGCGTTTGGCGGCTACATTCTCTATCCGACCTGGACCGAGTGGTATACGGGCATTTCCTACGTCACGAGTATCGGCAACACTTATGCGACCGATCTCGCGCTTTCGTCAGCCGCCGCGGTCATCGTCACGAATGGTGTGGAGATGGGCTTCAAGACGCTCGACGCGGCCATTGATGCGGCGCGCACCATCAGCCAAAATCCAGATTCTCAGGATGTGGTCATTAAGATTCAAGCCGATCTTTCGCTCATGCAAACGGCGACGATTGATTTTTCATGCACAATAACGGCCGCCGAGGGTGTCAGGATCATGCCGACGATTACGCGTGCGAAGGGTGCGTCAATCAAGGTTGCCGCAGGTGGCGTTCTGGCATTGAAGAACATCACGTTTGCGTCGGGCGCGACGACAGTTGTCACCGTTGCGGCGGGTGGTTCGCTTCATCTGGGTGATGGTGTTGACTTCGGCGTGGCCTCAACGGTCGCCGCCGTGAAGACGGCGGATGCCGCGGGCTTCGAGCTTCTTGAAGGAATCTCGTCTGGCTTCACACTTGACTGCGCGGCGGCAAAGGATGCTGATGGCATCTTCGGCTCGTCGTGGTGCTCGGCGGACGACGTTGCGGCGAGTGTGGCGCGCATCGCGAATGCCTACGATAACTACGGCGAACTGCGCGGCGTGGCGGAGGATACGTTGGACGGGACGATTCTTAAGTGGGCAGATATTTCTGTGCCGCTCGAAGAGTCGGTTGGCTATTTCGTGAATGCGGCGGGTCAGACGAATACGGCCGCGCGCATTGACCGCCTCTTTGAGAAATTCAGCCGCCTTCAAGCGGACGGCGAGACATCTCTGACGAACGAGATCGTCCTCTTTGACCGCGCTGCGCTCGCAATGGATGCGCGCGTCACCATTACGAATACGACGATTATTTTACGTGGCGCAACACCTTCTGTGACGGTCGCGCAATTGGGCGCGAAGGCCGGATTTGATATCCTCGCAGGTGGTGCACTTCTTTTGGAGGATCTCACCTTCAAAGGCTTCACGGGCGAGACGTTCCTCAATGTTGCCGGTGGCTCACTGATTCTTGATGATGGCGCGACATTGGACGGGCTGAATGGGACGAGCCTTTATTTTGGCCCCGTTCTTTTGCGTGCGGGCACGCTTACCCTGCGCGCGGGCGCGGTCATTACGAACGGTGTCTCGGCGGGCCCTGGTGGCGGCATCACGGCGATGGGTGGCGCGCTCGCTCTTGAGGGCGGCACGATTGCGAACTGCTCCGCGCTTCGTTATGGTGGCGGCGTCTGTGTTTACAATGAGTCGGCGACGATGACTCTTTCAGGCGATCTTTCGTTCGTCAGCAACATCGTTTACTCAACGTCGGTGCGCGAGGATATCTGGCTTTCGTCTCTTTCGGGGAACTTGCCGACGATCGTCGCGCCACTTCTATCCGACGCCTCGTCAATCAGTCTTTCGGTGGGCGCAAACAAAGCGGGGCAAGTTTTTGCGACAACGGCGGAAGACCTCTCGGCCCACGAGGCGAATGTCGCCGCCCGCGCCTTCTTCTGTGCCTCGCCCTATGATTCAACGAAGTCGCTGCGCGGCTCGGCCGAAAATGATCAGATTTTGTGGGCCGAAAAGACGGCCGCGCTTGACGAGGATGAACGTGAGTTTGCGGTTGTGTGTCTTACCTATGCAGATGGGCGTGAGGCTTACTACGACGATATCGTCACGGCGTTTGGATGCGCGGCGAGTCAGGATTTTACGGCGACCATTCTTCAGGATGATGTTTCATTCTCAGAAGATCTCGTTGTCGCAGGTCAGGTAACAATGTGCTCAACGAATACGCCCGCTTTCTCACTCGCTCGCACGGAGGACGCGTTTGTGCAGGTTGCCTCAACGGGCGCACTCACGCTCACAAATATTCACGTGACCGTCGTCACGCCTGTCCAATCGTCGGACGAGCCGCTCGTTCTCGTTCAGGGTGGCGCGCTCACGCTTGAGGCGGGCGCGTCACTCTCGGGCGTTTATAAAGATTCAACGTACTCGGAGAACGCGCGCGCGGCATCGGCGGTTGCGGTCTATTCAGGTGGCACGTTCACGATGAAGCCCTCCTCGCGCATCTTTGACTGCGCCAATTATTCTGTTGATGAACTGAAGAATGTTCAGTCGGGCGTGGGTGGCGGCGTCCTTGTTGACGGTGGTTCAACGGCCTTTTTGCTCGGCGGCACGATTTCAAATTGCCGCGCATCCATGGGTGGTGCGGTCTATGTGTGCAACAAATCAACGGTTTATGTCGCGGGCGCGTTCACGGCGACGGACAATTTGAGCGTCATGGATGACGCGCTTTCAAATGTCGTCGTTGAGGATTTAAGTGAACTCTATCTCCTCGCGTCGCTTGATGGGTCGTCGGGAATTGGTTCATCACTTGGTTATCAGTATCTTGTCCGCGATGCGAACCTCGTCGGTCGCGTCTCGCCTTCGTTTGAAGGCACGCTGGCGCAGGTGGCGGACTCAGCGCGCGTGTTCACGAATGACAAGACGGGCGACTTCGGCATCGCGGTGAAGCCGACCTCGGGTTCGGGCGAGATGCTGATTGTTTGGAGTGACGCACTGGACGCGAACGGCGAGGTCGTCGTCAACGGCACGAACTACGTGATGGTCGCGGGTGGCGAGAGGATCACGCCGACACCGATTGCCTTCCAGTCGATCACGAAGATGTTCGCGGATGATGGCACGGTTTCGTGGCAACTCGTCGTGACGAACCGCGTGAAGTATTGCTCCTATCGCCTGCTCTCAACGGACGATCTCGCGCAGGGCTTCACAACGACGAACGCGTGGGAAAAGTCGAGCATCAACGGCCCCTGGACGAACAACGTCACGACGACGACGGAGAAATTCTTCTGGCGCGCCGAGGCCAAGGGCGGAATGAACCCCGAGAACGAAGTGTCAATTCTTAATCAAAAAAATAAAGAGAAATAAATCATGGCAGAGAAGAAGACAGAAACGGCTTCAACGAAGAAGACCACGGGCAACACCGCGCTGGACGCGGTGATGAGTCAGATCCGCAAGGAATTTGGCGAGATGTCCATCATGCGCCTCGGCGACCACGAGGTCGAGACGATTCCCGTCATCCCGACGGGCGCGCTCTCACTCGACATGGCGCTCGGCGTCGGCGGTCTTCCCAAAGGGCGCATCGTTGAGTGCTACGGACAAGAGTCGTCTGGCAAGACAACGCTCGCGCTTCATGTCGTCGCGAACGCGCAGAAGGCGGGCGGCGTCGCGGCGTTCATTGACGCGGAACACGCGCTTGATCCGACCTACGCGAAGAAGATCGGCGTTGATCTCGACAACCTCATCGTCTCGCAGCCGAACTCCGGCGAAGAGGCGCTCACGATCTGCGAGCAGCTCGCGAAGTCTGGCGCGCTTGACGTGATCGTCGTTGACTCGGTCGCCGCGCTCACGCCGCAGGCGGAAATTGATGGCAACATGGGCGACAGCCACATGGGTCTCCAGGCGCGCCTCATGTCGCAGGCGATGCGCAAATTGACGAGCGTCGTCGCACAAACGAAGACGCTCATCATCTTCACAAATCAGGTGCGCGAGAAGATCGGCGTGATGTTCGGTAACCCCGAGACGACCCCCGGCGGCAAGGCGCTGAAGTTCTACGCCTCGTGCCGCTTGCAGGTGCAGCGCATCGGCGCAATCAAGAACACCGCGGGGCAGGTCGTCGGTAATCGCACGCGCGTCAAAGTCGTGAAGAACAAGGTCGCGCCGCCGTTCACCGAGGCCGAGTTTGACATCCTCTACACGTGCGGCATCTCCTACGAGGGCAGCGTCCTCGACGCGGCACTCACGCGCGGCATCGTCGAGAAGCGCGGCAGCTGGCTTTCGTTCGGCGACACGCAGCTCGCGCAAGGTGCACTTGCGACAACGGAATACTTGAAGGCGAATCCCGACGTCACCGCAAAGATTGTTGAACTCGTCAAGGCCACGCCCGTCAATCCCGCGCTCGCGAAAAAGAAGTGAAGGCGGTTGTCGTTCTTTCGGGCGGACAGGATTCTGCCACATGCCTCGCGCTCGCCGTCCAGAAATTCGGCGTGCGCGAGGTTGCGGCCATCACGTTTGCCTATGGCCAACGCCATGCGATCGAGACGAAATTTGCGCGCCGTCTGGCGAAGCGTTTCGGTATCACGGCACACAAGGTCGTGCGCTTCGGTTTCTACAAGGATATCACGACGAACGCGCTTCTTGACCCGACAATGAAGATTGCGCGACGGAAAGGCGCAACGTGCCCCACGACGGTTGTTGAAGGGCGCAATGCGTTCTTTCTGCTCGCCGCCGCTGTTTGGGCGAAGACTCTCGGCGCGACAGAAATTTACACGGGTGTTTCCGAAGCCGACTTCTCGGGTTATCCCGATTGTCGCGCAGCCTTTATTCGCGCGCAAGAGAAGGCGATTCGCCTAGCGCTTGATTACCCGATCAAAATCGTCACGCCGTTTATTCGGATGACGAAGGCGAAGGAGTGGGCGCTCGCGGCGAAACTGGGCATTTTGGATGTGATTAAAAACGAGACGGTGACGTGCTACAACGGTATTCCAGGTGCGGGCTGTGGAAAATGCCCAGCCTGCCGTCTGCGTGCACGCGGGCTCGCTGAATATGAACGCGCGCACTAGCACGGCGCGCACAATCGCGGCGATTCACCGCGCCCTCACGCGCGCGTTTCGTGAGCATCCCTCGCCTATCATCGAGCTCATTGAGGCGCAGACGCACGATCCCTTTTGCGTGCTTGTTGGAACGATCCTTTCGGCGCGGACGAAAGATGCGTGCACCGCGGGTGCGGTGCGACGCCTTTTTGGCGCGGCAAAAAAGAAAGGCCTGTTTTCGCCTGCTGATCTTGAGCGGCTTTCGGTTGAGGAGATTGAAAAACTTATTTTCCCTGTCGGCTTTTATCATGCGAAGGCGCGGCATTTGAAGGCGTTGCCACACGTCTTGCGTGAGAGGTTTGGCGGCGTTCTTCCAAAGACCGTTGAGGAACTTTGCGAACTGCCAGGTGTCGGGCGCAAGACGGCGAATTTGACAGTCGCCGTGGGCTTTGACCTGCCCGCGATTTGTGTGGATGTTCATGTTCACCGCATCTCAAATCGCCTCGGCCTTGTGAAAACGAAGACGCCCTTTGAGACGGAGATGGCCTTGCGTAAGATTCTTCCTGTTCGCTATTGGAAGACGTGGAACTCCTGTCTTGTTTCGTTCGGCCAAACGCGGTGCGCGCCGCGCGCGCCGCGTTGCACCGATTGTCCTATTCGGCGATACTGCCCAAGCGCACGATGAAACTTTTTGATACACATTGTCATTTTGAAACAACCTCTCGCGAGGAGGTCTTATCCATTCTTCATCGTGCTTGGGAGGCGGGCGTTTGCGCCCTCACGGCCGTGGGTGGCGGCGATGCGCTCAACGCGGGCGCGCGCCTTGCGAAAGCGTGTGCGCAGGATCTTCTTGCGAAGGGCGTTGCCGCGCCGCGCGTTTTTGTTGCAACCGCGCCAGACCTCGCCGAGGATGCCGTTGCGCTCGGGGAGGTTGGTCTCGACTACCATTATTCGCCTGAGACACGGCGCGAGCAAGTGGCACGCCTTGCGGCGGCTCTTGAGACGGCGCGTCCCAAAAATCGCCCCGTCATTATTCATACGCGCGAGGCGGCTGATGACACGAAGGGGCTTCTTTCGGAGATTCCCTCGCGCGGCATTATTCATTGTTTCACGGGGACGTGCGAGGAGGCGCGTGCGTATCTCGATCTTGGGTTCTTTATTTCCATTTCAGGAATTGTCACCTTTAAGTCGGCCGAGAATGTTCGCGCGGCCGCGCGCTATGTGCCAGACGATCGTCTTCTCATTGAGACGGACGCGCCCTATCTTGCGCCTGTGCCGATGCGTGGCCAAGCGAATGAGCCCGCCTTTATTCGCCACACGTGTTCGTTTCTGGCAACGCTTCGCGGAACGGACGAGGAGACGCTTTCGGCGTTAACCTATAAAAATGCTCTTCGCGCCTTTGCTCTTGCGGAATGATGACGAAAGGGAGAAAAATAATGAAGCGAGATGAAATTCATCCGTGCTGTCTCACGATTGCGGGTTCTGATTCGGGTGGGAATGCGGGCGTTCAAGCGGATCTCCGTGCCTTTCATGCTTATGGTCTTCATGGGTGCACCGTCTTTGCCGCGTTGACGGCGCAAAATCCGTTTGGTGTGACGGCCATTCACGGTGTGCCAGCCGATTTTGTCGCGGCGCAGTTGGACGCCGTTCTTGGCGTTTATTCCATCCGTGCCCTTAAGACGGGGATGCTTGCGGAGCCTGCGGTCATTGATGTTATTGCCGACCGCCTCGCCGCGCATCCCGAGATTGCGAAGGTGATTGACCCTGTTATGGTTGCGACGAGCGGGGCGCGGCTTGTCTCGGATGAGGCGATGCGCGCAATCTCAACGCGCCTTCTGCCGCTCGCGACCCTTCTGACGCCCAACCTGCCTGAGGCAGAGGCGCTCTGTGGACGCGACGCGCGGGATGATGCTCGCGCGGGCGATGTTGCGCATGCGGAAGAACTCGCGCGCGCGATTTATGAGAAATACGGCGCGGCCGTCCTCGTGAAGGGGGGTCATGGCGAAGGCGCACAGGCGGTGGATGTTCTCTATGATGGAAAGAAGATTGAGACCTTCTCGCTTCCATGGGTCAAGGATCCCATCTCAACACACGGGACGGGTTGTTCGCTCGGCGCGGCACTCGCGGCCGAACTTGCACAGGGGCATGACTTGAAGGCGGCGGTTGAAGGCGCGAAGGCGTATGTTCACGATGCCATCGCCGCGTCCTACCTCGTCGGTCCTCATGCTTGCGGGGTTCTCGGCTTCGCCCCGCGCCTCTGAT